>NZ_JBFUMG010000870.1:0-1314 GCF_054049495.1 Phyllobacterium sp. P5_D12
GCCCTCCGTTGCGATGGTAATCTGTGTCCATTTCTTGGCTTCCGCGTGGGCGCTCGATGAAAAGACCAACGCCGACAGCAGCAGGGCCTTCAGAATGAGAATTGCATATTTCATTTCCAGGTATTCCCCTTTTTTGGATTACGGCTGATCAATTCAGCCTTTGATAAACTGTTTGAATCGTTCGGATTTCGAGTTGACGAAAACATGTTCCGGCCGGCCGTCCTCCTCGACGAGCCCCTTGTGCAGGAAGACGACGCGGCTTGAGACATCGCGGGCAAAGCCCATTTCGTGTGTGACCACCAGCATGGTGCGGCCCTCTTCGGCCAGACCACGCATGACGCGCAGCACCTCGCCGACAAGCTCCGGATCGAGCGCCGAGGTGGGTTCGTCGAAGAGCATAACCTTCGGCCGCATGGCGAGAGCGCGCGCTATTGCAGCGCGTTGCTGCTGGCCACCCGACAGATGCGAGGGATAGTGATCGCGCTTTTCAGCGATGCCGACTTTCGCAAGAAGGGCTTCAGCCTCTTCCACGCATTCTTTGCGCGGGCGGTTCTGCACGTGGATCGGCGCTTCGATGACATTTTCCAGGATTGTCTTGTGCGACCACAAGTTGAAGCTCTGGAACACCATGCCGAGCTGTGAGCGAATACGTTCGACCTGCGCCTGGTCCGCCGGCCGGCTTTTGCCATCGCGCGTGCGCTGCATGCGGATCGTCTCGTCCCCGACTGTTACGTCCCCGGAATCGGGCACTTCGAGAAGGTTGATGCAGCGGAGCAGGGTCGACTTGCCGGAACCTGAAGACCCGAGGATCGAGACGACTTCGCCTTCGCGTGCGCGTAAGGAAATCCCTTTCAGGACTTCGACATTGCCGAAACTCTTGTGCAGATCCTTGACGTCGAGCGCCATTGGTGTGGTCACAGGCACTTGAGCGTTCATTTGCTCTCTCCTTGAACGGGGGTCTGCAGTCGCGGCGCGCGAAGATGCGGGCTCAACATGTATTCGACGACATGCACCAGCCGCGTGAGCAGGAAATTGATGGTTAGGTAAATCACGCCAGCGACAATGAAGACCTCGATGGCGCGGTAGGTTTCCGAGATGATTTTCGCGGCAACCCCAGTGACTTCCATCAGTGTGATGATCGAGGCAAGCGATGTCGCCTTGACCATGGAAATCATCTCGTTGCCATATCCCGGCAATGCCTGCCGGATAGCAAGTGGCAGGACAATCCGCCGGAAAACCATAAAGCGTGGCATGCCGCACGCACGGGCGGCTTCTATCTGGCCATGCGGAACCGACAAGAGCCCGCCGCGGATG
>NZ_JBFUMG010000871.1:0-1313 GCF_054049495.1 Phyllobacterium sp. P5_D12
CCGCATAGGAAGCGATATAGCCGCCGATCATGGCGAATGCGCCGTGGGCGAGGTTGATCACCCGCATCAGGCCCATCGTCACCGACAGGCCAATCGAGATCACGAACAGGATCATCCCGTAGGCCAGGGCATCGACGCCAATGCTGAAGAACGTCTGCATCAGATCATTCCGGTTTTGGGACTACTTTGCAGCCGCCAATCCCGGATCCGGCTGCTTCTCAAACGTCTTGATCTCCTTGTTGAAGTAGACGCCATCGGCACCCTTCGATACTTCACGCAGATAGATGTTCTGGGTGATGTGGCGCGTTTCCGGATCG
Source organism: Phyllobacterium sp. P5_D12 (assembly GCF_054049495.1). Taxonomy (NCBI): domain Bacteria; kingdom Pseudomonadati; phylum Pseudomonadota; class Alphaproteobacteria; order Hyphomicrobiales; family Phyllobacteriaceae; genus Phyllobacterium; species Phyllobacterium sp. P5_D12. Next base: position 318 of record NZ_JBFUMG010000871.1, read on the forward strand.
ATCGAGACCGGACCGCGCGGGCTTTCCCAGGTGAGGCCTTTCACGGCATCGACCGCCTTCTGTGCATCCTGCTTGCCGCCGGTCGCCTCGATCATCTTGCTGATGACATACATGCCGTCATAGGCGCCGACCGAAGGGAACGATAGTTCGGCCGGGTTGCCGATTGCTTTTTGGGCGGCAGCGACAAATGCCTTGTTTTCCGGCGAATTATGYGCCAGCGAATAATGGAACGTCGTCAGGATGCCGAGGCCCGCATCGCCAATCGCCGGCAGATCGGATTCCTGTGTCAGGTCGCCCGGCGCGAGAAACTGGATACCCGCCTGCTTCAGGCCATTCTCGTTATAGGCCTTGACGAAACCAAGCGTGGTCGGGCCCGACGGCAGGAAGGCAAAAACCGCCTGTGCCCCGGAATTACGCACCCGCTGCATCACCGGGCTGAAATCATTGGTCGACAGCGGCATGCGGATGGATTCGACAACCTTACCGCCTTCTTTCTCGAATGTCGTCTTGAACGCGTTCTCCGCATCGACACCCGGGCCGTAATCGCTGACGACGGTGATTGCTTTCTCGACACCGCGTTCGCGCGCGATCTTCGCCATCGGCGCAGAGGTCTGCCATGTGGTGAAGGAAGTGCGGACAACCAGCGGGCTCTTGGTGACGATGGCCGACGTCGCCGCGTTCATGATGACCRTCGGAACATTCGCCTGCTTGAGCAGCGGCGTGACCGCCATGGCGTCCGGGGTGAAATAGAAGCCGGCGAGATATTGCACGCCTTCCTTGACCACCAGTTCCTGCGCCAATGCTTTCGCCTGGGCCGGGTCGGCCTGCGGCACATCCCGGTAGAGGATTTCAATCGTGTTCTCGCCGACCTTGTCACCATGGGTTGCAATGTAGGCGTCGATGCCCGCCTTGAAGTTTTTGCCTTGAATTGCGAACGGTCCCGAGAAGGGACCGACAACGCCGATCTTGATGACTTCGGCATAGGCACTTGCACTC
>NZ_JBFUMG010000872.1:0-1311 GCF_054049495.1 Phyllobacterium sp. P5_D12
CCAGCAGGCTATTCCGGCCGTCGATTATCTCGCCAAGGAAGAAGGCGTCGAGCGCTGGGTTCTCGCCGGCACCGACTATGTTTACCCGCAGACCACTAACAAGATCCTGAAAGCCTATCTCAACGCCAAAGGCGTCAAGGATGAGGATATCATGATCAACTACACGCCATTCGGCCAGTCCGATTGGCAGACGATCGTCTCCGATATCAAGAAGTTTGGTTCCACCGGCAAGAAAACCGCCGTGGTTTCGACGATCAACGGCGATGCGAACGTGCCTTTCTACAAGGAACTCGCCAACCAGGGCATCAAGGCTGAAGACATTCCAGTCGTTGCCTTCTCGGTCGGCGAAGAAGAACTTGCCGGTCTCGACACCAAGCCGCTCGTCGGTCACCTCGCAGCCTGGAACTATTTCCAGTCGGTCGATGCGGACGCCAACGCCGAGTTCATCAAGGAGTGGCATGCCTATACGAAGAACGACAAGCGCGTGACCAACGATCCGATGGAAGCGACCTATATCGGTTTCAATATGTGGGTAAAGGCTGTTGAGGCTGCAGGTACCACGGATTCCAACGCGGTTATCGATTCAATCGTCGGCACCTCCGTTCCAAACCTTTCCGGTGGCTACGCGACGATGATGCCGAACCATCACATCACCAAGCCTGTGCTGATCGGTGAAGTGCAGGACGATGGCCAGTTCGACATCGTCTACCAGACGCCCGGACTCGTCGTGGGGGACGAATGGTCTGATTATCTTCCGGGCTCCAAAGACCTGATCTCTGACTGGCGCAAGCCCATGTCGTGCGGCAATTTCAACATTGTCAGCGGCAAGTGCGGCGGCGTTACCAACTAGGGTTCGAACTCCCAGGCTTCGGGTCCGGGGCACATCCGAAGCTGACTCCATCCCCACCTTACGTGTGGGGATGGAGTTTCCGCCGAAAATTTCAACACAGGATTGATTGATGCGATTGAACCGCCTGCTGTCCCTATTCATTTTGATGCTTGGCGTCTGTTGTCACATTGTCCAGTCCAATGCGCAGACTGTTGATGACGCGAAACTGCGGCCGCTTGTTCAGGCGCTTGCTGGTGACAATTTCGAGAACACGACCAAGGCCATCTCGGACTTGGTCAAGACCGGTGATCCCCGCGTCTCCAAAATCCTCGATGCGCTCAGTGCCGGTGATCTTTACGTGGCCAAAGCCGACAGGACTGTCTTTCTTGGCAAACGTGACGGTTCGGACTACGCCGCAACCGATCCGCTGACCGGAGCAAAACTCGATCCCGTGCCGCGCTCGGCTGCGGAAAAGATCAAGG
>NZ_JBFUMG010000873.1:0-1306 GCF_054049495.1 Phyllobacterium sp. P5_D12
TCGAAACGGACCATCGAGGCGCACCGCGCCCGCATCATGCGTACTTATTCCTTGCGCAACAGCGCCGAGCTGATCGCCTGGTTTTCGTCGCTGCGTTAGTCAGATACCATCGAGATCAAGGTGGTAGCGTGTGTGTCTTCGCTCGCCGGTTCTGGTCAAACCTCCTTTGACAACCAGATCTGCCAGGTCCCTTGTTGCCGTTGCGCGTGAGGTTCCGGTGATGCTGATGTAGTTTTCGGCGCTGAGACCGCCTTTGAAACCGTCGATCCCGGCGCGAAACATGCGGGCAATGACTTTTTCCTGACGCGGGTTGAGTTGCCCGCGCACCCGGTCGTAAAACTTGGCCTTGACGATGTAGAATTCCACCCGCTTTAGCGTCGTACGCTGTGCTTCCAGCACAGTCTCGGCAAAATAGACAAGCCACTCGGTAATCTCGTTGGTTTTGTTGCTGCGTTCGAGCATGTCATAATAGGCTTTGCGCGCGCGCTGAATGGTATAGGCCAAAGCGATGAGGCTAGGCTGGCCGAGATTCTGGGCGAGAGATTTTTCAGAGATTGCCCGGCCGATACGGCCATTGCCGTCTTCAAAAGGATGAATGCTGACGAAGTACAGATGCGCCAGCCCGGCCCGGGTCAGCGCAGGCAGAACCGTCTTCCCCTCGGGCGCCGTCGAGTTGAACCAGCTTGCAAACGCGTTCATCTCTTGCGGAATGCTTATGGAAGGCGGCGCCTCGAAATGGATTGTCGGCTTGTCGGCACGGCCAGAAACGACCCGCATCGGCTCCTCGTGCGTGCGGTAACCACCAATTTGGATGGCATCGCTCTCGCCAGCCATCAACATCCTGTGCCAGTTGAACAATGTATCGTGTTGGAGCGGATCGGCGAATGTCCGGTACAAGTCGACCATCATCTCCGAGATGCCGCGCTCTGCAGCGGGAACACGTTGATTGCCGGCCGCCAAACCGAATTGTTGCCGAAGTGACGTTTGCAAKCTGTCGCGGTTGAGGAATTCTCCCTCGATCTCTGAGGTCTTCAACGCTTCGTCGCTGATCAGCTCGATCCGCAACGTGTCCCGGTCATCRCTAGTCACATGGCGAAAAGCACCGAAAAACTCGCCGGAATGCAGCAGGAACTGGCGCTCCAATGGTTCAAGCGCAGTTTCGTCATAAGTGAAATTGRGCCAATCAGCTTGCTGCCAGTTCCAGATCATGATGCATAGATCGCCTTTCTATAACTCACTCTGACGTACATCATGAGCTATAGCAAGCCCTCCTATGCCTCATACTGTTTTGAGGATTGCCGAAAAC
>NZ_JBFUMG010000874.1:0-1304 GCF_054049495.1 Phyllobacterium sp. P5_D12
CCTCACGTAGGCCCAGCACAAGTGTCGTGCCGCGAGATTTTAGATAGGCGAGGGTCTCCTCCACTTCGCCTTTCAGCCCCATTGGTTCCTTATCGACGATGAAGATATCGGGTTGAAAAGTCTCAGCCGTATGCCGGATGATCGACTGGCGCATCTTGAGTGTTTCATGCAAATCGATGTGGCGTGCAAGGGAGGTGTATTCCCCATTGCGAAGCTTAATCACACTAGGCACCTTCACAAAATCGACGCGCGCGCGATAGTCGAATGCGCCGGCGATAGTTGCGCCGGATATAATCAGGATATTGAGCCCGCGGTAGTCCTCGACAAGCGAATGGGCAATGGTCCTGCACCGCCGCAAATGGCCAAGGCCGAAAGTGTCGTGGCTATACATCAAGATCCGGGCATCTTCGAAACGCCGCATCATGGTCAAAACCCCCTGTTTTGCGGGTTGACCCGCGCAGTGCATTCGAAACGATCGGGAGAATGCGAACTCATCGGATTCTCAATTCCCTTATCTGTAGGGATCGGCAGCGTCACGCAACCCATCTCCCAAGAAATTGAACGCCAGGATGACAAGTATGACAGGAATCATCGGAAACAGCAGCCAAGGGTAAAAAGCGATGACGCTGACGCTGCGTGCTTCGGTCAATAGAATACCCCAACTGGTGATCGGAGGCCTGAGGCCAAGCCCTAGGAAACTCAGTGCGGTCTCTCCGAGGATCATCCCAGGTATGGAAATTGTGGCCGTGGCTATCAAGTGCGACATGAAGCCGGGCACCAGGTGCCRTCCAATAATACGGCCGCTCTTGGCACCCATCAATTGCGCCGCGAGCACGTAGTCTTCCTCACGTAGCGAAAGGAGCTTGGAGCGCACGGAACGAGCAAGCCCGGTCCAGTCCAGCATGCCGAGTATGATGGTGATGCCGAAATAGATCAGGATAGGACTCCACGTCACCGGCATGATAGCCGCCAATGCCATCCATAGGGGCAAGCTAGGCAATGATTGCAACACTTCGATGACGCGTTGCACCAGCAGATCGAACAAACCGCCGTGATACCCTGCAAGTCCGCCGATTACGATGCCGAGAACGAAACTGATGGTTATGCCGATGAGCCCGATAGTTAGCGATATGCGCGCACCATAGATGATGCGAGATAGTACGTCACGGCCGAGACGATCAGTGCCGAGCAAGAACATCTGGCCATCCTTCGCCGGGCAGACAAGATGGACATTACCCTCGATCAGGCCCCAGAAACGGTAACTGTCACCACGACAAAAGAAACGAAGTGGCTGAACATCGTTG
>NZ_JBFUMG010000875.1:0-1303 GCF_054049495.1 Phyllobacterium sp. P5_D12
CACCAATTGAGGCTAGATGGCCCGTATGTTCTCGGTATCTCCAAAAGGTTGGAGTTTTTGTGGAATATGATGGATCAACCAAACGGCTGCCGAACAGATGGTAAGGACAAAGGCGGTGGACAGCGCGACCTTAAGCAATACCCAGCCGTGAAATAAGGGCAGTCTCATCAACAGCCTATTCAAGCCGCGCAGCACAAGCATGTGCATCAAATAAATCGAATAAGAATTCTGTCCCCACCAGATAAACACGCCTTTCGGCATAGGCATTGCGGCATGGAAAGAACGCCCAACAAGCCAAACAAAAAGTGTAGCGGAAAATCCAAAGCTCGTTACCTTGATTTGTGACGCTGCAAAAACAACATTTCCGAGCTCGGCTAGCCACATACCCTCACCGAACGACAGTCCAAGGAAGATTAGCGCCAGAGCAGGGGCGCGCCGCACAAGCACCTTCGCTTCTTCTGGATAACGCTTCAGGTAAAAGCCGAAGTGGTAGAATGGATACCACACGAAAAATGGCAAAGCGTTGGCTGGAAATTGCCCCAGGACTCCGCTGCCCTGATGAAGCCGTACGGTGTAGGAGTAGATAAGGCCGATGGCTGCAGTGATTGCCATGACGGCGAGGTGTGTGCGCTGTCTCCGTATTTCTGCCAGGAGTGGGGTCAGCAGGACGAATTGTGCAAGAACAATGACGAAGTAGCCTATGCCGATACCCGTCCCCGTCCCCACCACCAGAGCTAGCCGTCGGGGCGACTCCAAATCTCCAGGATCTAGGATTGCTAAGTAGACCAGCGTCCACAACAGGTAGGGTCCCGTGAGCCGTTTGAAGCGGCTTTTATAATAGCTTAGAGTCCCCTCACGTTCATCATATCTAGCGAAAAAGCCCGACATAGCAAGGAACAATGGGACGGCGAAATCAAGGAACTGATTAAGTACCAGCCCGAGGATCCACGCAGGCGACCACGACGCCTGGGCAAGCAATGGATCGGAGGCGTGAATGACTATCACTGCGACGATGGCAACGCCTTTCACACTGTCCCAAAAGGTTGTTCGCAATGCGTTGGCCATGAACGTACCTATTTCGCCTCGACCCACAGTGGTTCGAATTTAAAGTCGTTTGGAACGTCTCAAGGTACAATGATCCAATAGGCGACATTCTCTTATCCATTTGGATGAAACTAACGAAAGACCTTCGCGAAAAAATGTGTGGTAGCGACGATCAAACAATCAAGTGTGGCTGTGCCGGAGGCGAGATTGAAGTCATGATCCATGACACCTGACCATAAATCGCCCACCCCTCCATGGG
>NZ_JBFUMG010000876.1:0-1301 GCF_054049495.1 Phyllobacterium sp. P5_D12
GTCAACATCTCTGCGGGCGTAAGGTGATCGGCATCGTTGTCGGCAAGCCTCTGAAGTCGCCCGATATGACCAATCGAATGTAGCGTCGTGCCTCCGAGTTCGCGTATGCGTTCAGCGATAACATCTGTGATCGAAAGTATCTGCTCGGCTTGCTCGCCTAGCAGTGGCTGGAAAATACCAAAACCCGTTGGAGTCATGTGCCAATGGAAACTTTTCGTCTTTAGGTACAGCGCGAACGTGTCTGCGAGGAAGGTGGTCAAGGCCGCCGAAACCTCGGCGGCAGCGTCGCCTGAATAGAGCGACCTCACACGGTTAGTTGTATAAATTGACAGGCTCATTCAACGACCCCTTTTCTGTTTCACATAGTATCCTGGCTGATTGTTGTATTGAGCCTAGGCCAAGCCTTCCTGCCGTGACAGTGGATACTCGTTTCGATTAAGTTATACTTGAGTATAGGGAGCATTTACCGTCGGCCGGATGTTAAGTGCGCGAGGCGAGYCGCAACACCGCTGCGATCGCCCGAAATTTAGCGACATCGCGCTACTTAAGATTGTGCAGCCTTGCAGCCAAAATCTGGTATAGCCCGATCGACTCGACCATATGGAGATAATTCGTTGTCAAGATTTTCCCCGGTCGCTGCAATGCTTATTGCTGTGGCGGTCTTCCTGCTGGACACATTGACTACATTCGACATTGCCATTGCAGTGCTCTACGTGGTGGTAGTGCTGCTGTCGCTCAATTTCGCCAATCAGACCCAGCTTGTTGCGATTGGTGCTGGCTGCATGGGATTGACGCTTCTAAGCTTTTTGCTTTCGCACGGACTGGAACTCCCTGCAGAGTCAATGGGACGTTGCTTCGTCAGCCTTGCTGCCACCGGGATAACGACATTTCTTGCTTTTAGGGTAAAAGCGGCAATCGGTATTCTGGAAGACAGTGAGCAGCGCTACCGGTCAATTTTCCTGGCCACGGGTGTTGGAATCCTCCAGATGGATTTTACGGGTCTTAAAACTGCCATCGACAAATACAAAACTGAAGGTGTCCAAAGCATCGAGGATATTGAGAACCTCGATTCCGGGTTCGTCCGGAAAGCGCTAAGATCGATCAAGTTGATAAACGCCAACAACACCGCTCTGAACATGTTCAATATGCCGGATATAGATAGGCTGGGCACGCTGCTGCCCGCTCTGGTCAGTTCAGAGGTGGAACGTAAGGTCTGGAATTTCCTCGCATCCATATGGGCTGGAAACCACAGCTATGAAGCCGAAACGGTGATAAGAACGTCACAGGGCCGCCAACTCATC
>NZ_JBFUMG010000877.1:0-1294 GCF_054049495.1 Phyllobacterium sp. P5_D12
CTTTAATGACTGGTGGCCTCAAACCAACTGAAATTTCCGCCAATTGTTTCGCGAACGCTGCGACGACATATTCCTCGGTTTGGCCCGGCCCAGTATGATTAAATGGACGAAACCGAACTGTATTCAATCCTTCGTGTGCGAGCTGTCCGACAAGTGCCTCGGCCGCTGCCTTGCTGGCACCGTACGCATTCATAGGCTTGAGGACAACGTTCTCGCCGATAGGCTCTCCTTCGAAATCGTTGAACGATGTGCCGTACGTTTCTGAGCTGCTTATGAAAACAAATCTGGCATTTGGTGCAGCTTCCATTGCCGCGTAAGCCATATTCATCGTACCGGTGGCGTTGATATCCCAGGCGAGTCGTGGGGCGTTGCGGGCCTCGGCCGGCGCCGCGACTGCTGCCAAATGGACAATTGCGGTGGGCTGATATCCATCCACCAGATCAACAAGCTGATCGTAATCCCTGATGTCGATGGACTTACCGGTCGCTGCTTTATAACCAACAGGAAAAAAATCGATGGAATGATTAGACTGACGTGACTTCAACTCAGTTTGAAGCCACGTCCCGACAAATCCATTGGCACCGGTTATTAGAATTCGATGTTCAGACGTGGTCATTTTTCAACACTTTTTGAGCATGCTGAACTCACTTTTTGAGTCGCTTCAAATCGGCTTCGACCATTTCAACGATCATGTCTTCAAGTGAAATCTTCGGTTCCCAGCCGAATTTGTCCTTGGCCTTCTTGGGGTTGCCCAAGAGGACATCGACTTCCGCCGGGCGGAACAGGGCGGGATCGATGATGAGATGGTCGTCGATGTTAAGGCCCGCATGGTTAAAAGCGATCTCGCACATGTGGCGAACGGTGGTGGTGCGGCCCGTCGCAATGACGAAGTCGTCGGCAACGTCTTCCTGCACCATCATCCACATGGCACGGACATAGTCCTTGGAATGACCCCAGTCCCGTTTGGCATCGATATTGCCAAGGCGCAATTCCTTGGCAAGACCAAGCTTGATGCGTGCGACGGCATCGGTGACCTTGCGCGTGACAAACTCGATGCCGCGCAGCGGCGATTCATGATTGAACAGAATACCGCTCGAGGCATGAAGGCCGAAGCTTTCCCGATAATTGACCGTCAGCCAGTGACCATAGAGCTTGGCCACCGCATAGGGCGAGCGTGGATAAAAGGGGGTGGTTTCGGACTGCATTGGTTCCTGGATAAGCCCGTACATCTCAGAGGAAGACGCCTGATAGAATCGGGCGTCGGGTTTTTCAAGCCGCACCGCTTCAAGCATGT
>NZ_JBFUMG010000878.1:0-1293 GCF_054049495.1 Phyllobacterium sp. P5_D12
CTCCTTCTCTGCCGTTTTCTTTCTGGATTTGTCGTCTTCCACCAGTTCGTACCACATCGCATTCAGTACAGCGAAGGCGGCGGCGAAAGGCAGTCCGAGAAGCCAGGCGAAATACCACATGTTCTTGTCCTTTCGTTAGTAAGCGTGACCGCTCTCGTCGTTGATCGTGTCCTCGTCGACCTTGCCCCAAAGGACGTGGTAGACCCAGCTCGTATAGGCGACGATCAGCGGAATGAAGATCACCGTAACAACCAGCATGATGAACAGGGTCAAATGGCTCGACGATGCGTCCCACACGGTCAGGCTGGATCTCGGATCGAGCGAAGAGGGGAGGATAAATGGAAACATCGAAACGCCCACTGTCGAGATGATGCCGAAGATCGACAGGGCGCTCGAAAGGATCGTCGCGATCTCCCATCTTGCTCTCAGCCCGATAAACGCGCCAGCCGCGCCAATGAAGCCAAATAGCGGAGCCAGGAGAAGCACCGGATAGTTGCCATAATTGGCAAACCATGCGCCGCTTTCTTCAACGACGGTTTTCATAAGGGGGTTCGACGCGCCTGTAGGGTCAATAGGGCTGGTTATGCGGTAGCCGCCGACTCCGGCCCATACCCACAGCCCGGCAAGGCTGAACAGGATGATGGTGATCAGTGCCGCAACGCCGCCATACCTGCGGGCACGGTCCGCCACGGGTCCCGAAGTCTTCAGCGCCAGCCACGCGCCGCCATGCATGACCAGCATGGCGACCGAGATGAGTCCGCACAGCAGCGCAAACGGGTTCAACAGGCCGAAGAACGAACCTTCGTAGAAGATGCGAAGGTCGTTGTTGAAACGGAAGGGAACGCCCTGCAAAACATTGCCCATAGCCACACCGAAGATCAGCGCCGGCACAAAGCCGCCAATGAACAAGGCGCAATCCCAGGCAGCGCGCCACGTGTCGCTATCGCGCTTCGACCGGTACTTGAAACCGACGGGGCGCAGGATAAGCGATGCCAGTATGACGAACATGGCGAGATAGAAGCCCGAAAAGGATACCGCATAGAGCGGCGGCCAGGCGGCAAAGATCGCTCCGCCAGCAACGATGAGCCAGACCTGGTTGCCTTCCCAGATCGGGCCGATCGTGTTGATGACGATACGCCGTTCCATATCGGTTTTTGCGACGAACGGCAGCAGCGTACCGGTGCCGAGGTCGAAGCCGTCGGTGATGGCGAAGCCGATCAGGAGGACGCCGATCAGCAGCCACCAGATCACGCGCAAGGTTTCATAATCGATAAATTGATGCAGGATCATGAT
>NZ_JBFUMG010000879.1:0-1292 GCF_054049495.1 Phyllobacterium sp. P5_D12
GTGCCGACACTGTTCATTGTCGTCACACTATCCTTCTTCCTCATGCGTTTTGCACCAGGAGGACCCTTCAATCTGGAACGGCCGCTGCCGCCGGCGACGATGGAAAACCTGATGAAGGCCTACCATCTCGATCAGCCGCTGTGGAACCAGTATCTGCAATATCTGAAGAATGCGGTCACCGGCGATTTCGGCCCGAGCTACATCTACAAGGACAACACAATCGCTGAACTGATCGGCAAGGGTTTGCCTTACTCGATCACGCTCGGCTCCTATGCGTTGTTGCTGGCGCTTTTTGGTGGCGTGATCATCGGCACGATAGCCGCCCTCCGGCAAAACAGCTTTCTCGATTTCCTCATCATGTCCATTGCAACGGTCGGCGTTACGGTGCCGAACTTCGTTGTCGGTCCAGTACTCACACTGGTTTTCGCCGTGCTGCTGTCGCTGCTGCCCGCAGGTGGCTGGGGGGACGGGTCCTGGCGCTTCCTCATCCTGCCGATGATTGCACTGGCCCTGCCGCAGCTCGCCGTCTTTGCACGGCTGACGCGCGGCTCGATGATCGAGGGACTGCACACGGATCACATCCGCACCGCACGCGCCTATGGACTACCACCACGCGTGGTCGTCATCACCCACGCCATGCGGGGTGCGCTGCTTCCGGTGGTATCGTATCTTGCCCCATGCGCAGCGGCGCTGTTGACGGGTTCTGCCGTCGTTGAATCGATTTTCACCATTCCCGGCGTCGGTCGATATTTCGTCCTGGGCGCCATCAATCGGGATTACACGCTCGTCATGGGGACTGTCGTTCTCGTCGCGATCTTCGTCATCGTCTTCAATCTTCTGGTCGATATTCTCTACGGCCTTCTTGACCCGAGGGTTCGCCATGACTGATCTGAGCGGTATCCCCACCACAATCATCCCGCCCGAAGAGTCCAAAGGGCGCAGTCTGTTTCAGCTCGCGGTTATCCGCTTCCGCCGCAATTATGCAGCGATGGCCGGCTGCGTGGTGCTGTTGCTGATCACCCTGTTCTCGTTCTTCGGACCCTACGTCATCAGTCATAAATATGACGAGGTATTCCCTTCCTACGTCAATGTCCCGCCAAGCCTGGAACCCTTGCCCAAGGCCGACACTCTCGGTGACGTCATGAAGGGCGTGGCGGATAGAGCCCGCGTCGAGCTGCGTGAGTTTGCCGTGGACGGCAATACGTTTACCGCGACGATCCACGCGGACAAGGCCATCGATCCGCGCTCGACCCGCTACTTCGACCGCGCCAACGAATTCGACAATACACAGG
>NZ_JBFUMG010000880.1:0-1282 GCF_054049495.1 Phyllobacterium sp. P5_D12
AGGCAACGCCGTGACGAAGAAATTGTTCCTGCTGGCGAACAATCTCACTGGCGACCTTGAGAATTGTTTGTGCCCGCTGATCAAGGCTACGCGTTAGCCAGTTGGCACTTTGCAAACATTCGCTCAGAAACGTCTTCTCGGCGGGAGAGGTTTTCGTTTTCGCTATCGTCGCATAGTAGCTGTTGTTGATGAGTACTCGCGGCAGGGCATCGGGATTAAGCTCGATTCGCCAACTTCCATCAGACGCGGTGTCCACCTGTACGTCGGGCACAATGCTATCCGCTACGCCAGAGGAAAAGGCTGTCCCAGGCTTTGGATCAAGATGCTGGATTTCCTGCAGCATAGCCAGAATATCCGCGTCACCTACATGACAAAGCTTCTTGAGGCTGTGGAAATCGCGTTTGGCTAATAAATCGAGGTTTTGCAGCAAGGTTTTCATGCTCGAGCCTAAGCGGTTTCTTGCGCGCAACTGGAGTGACAGGCACTCCGCAAGGTCACGCGCGAACAGCCCTGTGGGCTCGAACCCCTGCAAGACTGCAATCAGTTTCTCGATGTAACTGGTATCGACACCAAACCTTGCGGCGATTTCTTCTACGTCAGCGCGCAAGTAACCTGTCTCATCAAGATGATCGGCAAGCTCAGCGGCGATAAGGCGGTCGCCCGCCGATGCAAAGGCGAAAATAATCTGCTCGGCGACATGGTCCCGAAGGGTCTGCGGGGTTGCTGTCACCTGTTCAAGATTATATCCCTCGCCGCCGGTTGAAACATAGCCATCACCGGAAGACGACTTCCACTGCGAAGCAAGGTCGCCGGCAATAAAATCATGTGTCCCCGGATCGTCGGGAAAGATGTTCTCGAGAGAACTATCAAACGTATCCGACATCGAACCAGAACTCGTCGATTCACCGCTCATCARCCAATGATCGGCTTGCCCGTCCAAAGGGTTATCAGCTTCGGCATCGGTGCTCACCGCTCCTCTGCCGAATTCGCGTTCATCACTGGAAATCCGATCGATGCTGAAGCCGCGCTCATCAAGCGAAAAATGCTCGCCCGTTGTTTCATCGCGCTCGAGCAGGGGGTTCTTTTCAATCTCCTGCTCTATGAATTGTTCGAGCTCGATGTGCGTCAGCTGCAGCAGTCGAATCGACTGCATCAGCAGCGGCGTCATTACCAATGCCTGGGATTGCCTGAGATCGAGCTTTGCCGACAGAGCCATGGTGGGCGCGGGTACTCCCGTACGATTTCCTTTGCAGCTGTACAGAACTGGCCTAATCCTTGCTTG
>NZ_JBFUMG010000881.1:0-1281 GCF_054049495.1 Phyllobacterium sp. P5_D12
GTGCCCGGTGCCCGCATGCGATTGACAGTCATCGGCTCCGCAGCAGGAGGCGGGTTTCCCCAGTGGAATTGCAATTATCGATTGAGCCGTGGAGCACGGAATGGCGAAGCCAATTTCCGTGCGAGAACCCAGTCCAGCCTCGCCGCCAGCGCGAACGGGCATGATTGGATTTTGTTCAACGCATCGCCCGACATTCGCCAGCAGATTGCCGTCACACCTGAATTGCAGCCGCGGGCCGATGGACCGTTGCGCTCGACGCCTATCCGCGCTGTTATCCTGACCAATGCCGATGTCGATCATATTGCCGGGCTGCTCAGCTTGCGTGAGCGCGAACCGTTCGCGATTTATGCGACAGGGCGGGTTCTCGACGTGCTCGAATCCAATTCGATTTTCAACGTCCTTGATCGGGAAATCGTCCACAGACGCGAGCTCCCCGTGGGCGAGAGCACGGATATTCTTGACGCACGTGGAAATCCTGTCGGCATTACCGTCGAAACTTTTGCTGTGCCGGGTAAGGTTGCGCTGTTTCTCGAAGATAAATCGAAGGCGAGTGAAGGGTTTGGCACGAAGGAAGGTGATACGATCGGCCTGCGGATCGCTTCGAATGATGGTGCGACGGCCTTCTATATTCCGGGCTGCGCCGGTATCGACACGCCCCTTAGAGAACGCTTGTCAGGCGCCGATTGTCTCTTCTTTGATGGCACCGTCTATACCGATGACGAGATGATCACGGCGGGGGTGGGGACAAAAACCGGCGCGCGAATGGGCCATATGTACATTTCGGGCGAGGGCGGTTCACTGGCGGCCCTGGCCGATCTTGGCATCAGGAAGCGGATCTATGTGCACATCAACAATACCAACCCCATTCTCGACGCGGCATCGCCTGAACATGCGGCAGTTGTCGCAGCGGGCTGGAAAATAGCATTTGACGGCATGGAGGTCAGGCTTTGAGCAAATTCGGCAATGCGGCGCGAGACGGATTGTCACCGGCTGATCTGGAAAAAGTTCTGCGCGAGGTCGGTGCGGAGCGCTATCACAATCGTCACCCTTACCATCATCAGATGGTCAACGGCGCTTTGACCAAGGGCCAGATGCAGGCCTGGGCGCTCAATCGCTATTGCTATCAGTCGGTCATTCCGCGCAAGGATGCGATGATCCTTGCCCGGGCCGAGGATCCCGAATTTCGCGCCGAATGGCGCAAGCGGATCGAAGATCATGATGGCGACGACGGCTGGAGTGGTGGCATTGCGCGCTGGCTGAAGCTGGCAACGGGCCTTGGCC
>NZ_JBFUMG010000882.1:0-1281 GCF_054049495.1 Phyllobacterium sp. P5_D12
TCGCCATAGAGTTCGTGCAGCGGTTCATCGTTAAGACATTCATCGGCAATCAAGTTGGCGAGCTTTGCCACACGCTCGTCGAAAAACATCAGACGGGGTAGCTTCAATCTTTCACCGATATGATCATCGGTGAAGCGGCGTTCGAAACTGGTGATGTCAAAGTGCATATCGAGATGACGCAGATACTGGATGTCATGAACCCGCCCCCATACAGGCAAGCCGGCAGGAATATAGCTCATTGGGTAAGGCACGCTGCTTCGGATAACACCCTTTGCATGGGCGTTGAGCCCTACGCCGAAGCTGCCATCGCCTGACTTGTCGAGCGTCACGAACAGACGCGGATCCTCGGACACATATTCACCAGCTGCATCCGGCGCGCAATTGACCGACCAGACATCGGCGACAACTCCCTGCCACGAGCGCCAGCGCAGATCGCCGATAACGGAGACCCCTTCAACCCGGCTCTTCATCCGTGGATGAAATGTCATCCCTTGCCTCTTGTGCTGCTATCCAGCCGTTTTCTCTTCCTGTTTTCGGGCATTATCGCCGTCAAACCCGCGGCGCCAATACGCCACAACCAGGTGTTTTTCCTTTTCAAGCTTCCGCTCATGCCGCAAATAGCTGCGAATAGCCTTGAACGCGGCGAATTCGCAGCCAGCCCAGGCAAACACACGTTTCCCTGCGATCGGGAATGGCACCGCTTTGACAGCATCCTGCAATAGCGTTGTCGTTCCTGCTTTACGGCCATTGCGATGCAGCCAGACAAGATCAACATTGGCAACAGATGGTAGAAGCTGCTCTTCGAGCGGATTGTCCACTTCGATACGGACGACCGCCGTTGCACGCGACGGAAGCCGCGCCAGGATGCGGCCGATTGCCGGAAGCGCAGTTTCATCTCCGGCCAGAAGATACCAGTGGGCCTCAGGCACGTCGCCGCCACCCGGTCCTGTCATACCCACCAGATCGCCTTGGCGGGCATTCAGGGCCCAGTCTGAACCCGGCGTTGCATCCCCCTCGTGAATGACGATGTCGATATCCACCTTGCCTGCGTCCGCGTCAATGTTGCGGATCGTGTAGATGCGGGAGACCAGCTTGTGCTCGCCCTCAGGCCAGACCGGGCGTCCGTCTTCCCCAGTCACTGGCCATTGTGGCCGATCTTCGCCTCTCGGCGGAAACAGCAAATGGACATGAAGTCCTCCACGTGCAAAACGCGCCAGCCTCTCTCCCTGAAGTGTCACACGCCGCATATGCGGCGATATATTCCTGGCGCTGACAAAGCGC
>NZ_JBFUMG010000883.1:0-1278 GCF_054049495.1 Phyllobacterium sp. P5_D12
GAGCTTCACCAATGCCTTGCGCATTGAACTGAAAGGTCAAAAAACGGCGGTTGTCGGGGTTCACGTCAGTTTTATGGATACCGGCATGACCCATGGGTTTGAGATGAAAAAAATCCAACCAAATGAGGTGGCTGAAGCTGCGTTGATCGGTGTCGAAACGAACAGTGATGAAGTGCTCGTGGATGACTTCACCAAACAGGTCAAAAAAAGCCTGTCTAGCAAGGATGCAGTCTATTTCAATCCTCCTGAAATCGCCTAACGTGCTCAAGGAACGATATGCCGGCCAGATGGATTTCAGCAAAGCCAGCAGCATCGTCAAAGAGATTCTGCAATAGGCGAGTTCATCGCCTCGTGTGACACTTCCTGGTGTACGATCCGAAGGCGATGAACTGCAGACCCAGTCGGCTTTACCTTATTTTCTGATAGGCTTTGTGCCCCGTCCCCACTCGCTCCGCTTCGAAACGCGTTGCGTGGTTTCGTCGCAATAGAGGGGAAGATCGTAGCGGTACGGGAAATAGCAGTCTTTAAATTGTGGGTACCAATAACCATTCGCACGCCAGAGGCCGTCAACGCGATGCACGTGGTATTTGTGAGCGCCATGAGTTTTACCGTGCGCCAACGAAATGGTTGCCGAGCCGGACGCCAGTATTGCGCCTAAAGCCAACGTCAATAAGAGTGTTCCTGATTTTCTCATCGCTTGCTCCTAAATCGGAAGCTCAAAATAGTTGAAAGCTATCCTAACATAGGTTCAGCAAGTCGGTCACAACATACGTTGGTTCAGCGCCGATCCATTTTCTCCCGCAAATCGGCCAGCGCTTGCATTGCCGCTTCCTCGCGCGTCATGCCCTCCTTCATGTACTTGATAATCCGACGCTCCTGAAATTCCAGCTCTTCCACAGTGTGTTTGTCCAGGGGGCTCTCCGGGGATTTTGACTTGCGCTTCATGATCACTCAACCTTGTTTCAGCAGTAATATTGTCAGGAAAATGTGGCATTTTGTTCATGATGCCGTGAAGCGGGAATTATGCTCGGCGCCGACCAAAGGTTTGATCGTTTTGGGAATCTGCAGACACTAAGAAGCCCAAGCTCCAAACATATCGTCCTTCTTGCCTTTTGCTCCACTCAAATTTCCGTTGTGGTTATGGCGGAATGTTCCGTGACGGCATATCGTCCACCTCGGATTGTCATTGGTGCGCCAGCTTTTGGGGAGACTATCATGGCTAAAACCGCTGCTCATCTTGATTTCAAGTCGGCTTTCAAGATGGAGCCAGATCCAAAA
>NZ_JBFUMG010000884.1:0-1272 GCF_054049495.1 Phyllobacterium sp. P5_D12
GGTCGAAGCGTTCGACATGGCAACCGAACGTGCCGCGGCGATGATGGTTTTTGCCATGCACATCGTTCGCGATCGCGCCGCCCAAAGTAACAAAACGCGTACCTGGTGTCACCGGCAGGAAATACCCATGCGGCGCGGCGAGCGCAATGATATCCGACAGCATCAGGCCAGCTTCGGCGGCGAGCAGACCCGTTTGCGGGTCRAATGAGATAAGCTGGTCGCTCTCCCGCATATCGACCAGCGTACCACGGTCATTGTGACAGCTGTCGCCATAGGATTTGCCATTGCCAAATGGCAGAAACCCATCCTGCCCGGGATCACCACTTTCGAAAATCCGTCGCGCAGCATCGAGCGAGATCGCAACACGAGGGCGGCTGTCGATAAGCCCGAAACTGTCATAGCCAGCCATCATGAGCGCATGCCACCATAGAGCAGCAACGCCGCGCCAATGGCTATAACGATCTGACTGCGCCAATCAGAAATGATGAACACGACAGGGTCGTCGTGCATCTCACCGCGATGCGCCAGAATCCAGATGCGGATGTTGAGATAGAGGACGATCGGACAAAGCGGCCAGATCAACCATGGGTACGAGTAAAGACTAACCACGGCATCGCTATTTACGTAGAGAGCCAGGACGAGTGCTGCGGCAAAGGCCGACGAGACGCCACATTGCGCCACAACTTCTCGATCTGCCTGTCGGTATCCCCTGCCCGCAATACGGTTCTTTTCGACAAGTGCCGTGTTTTGCAGTTCGACATAACGTTTGACGAGCGCAAGTGAAAGAAAGAAGAACGACGAAAACGCCAGCAGCCAAAATGAACCTTCGATCTGGCTGGCCGCTGAACCCGCAAGGATACGAAGCGTATAGAGCCCTGCCAGCATCAGGACATCGATGAGCAACATACGCTTCAGCGATAGCGAATAGGCCGTCGTCGCAATGAGATAGACCAGCAACACGGCGCTAAACACCCAAGGCAATTGCGTGGCAAGCAGACCGGCAAGGACAAGCAGCGCGACAGCAACTTTCAGACCGAAGGAAATAGAGAATAGGCCGCTGGCAAAAGCTCGATTCCTCTTTCGCGCGTGCTGGCGGTCCAACGGAAGATCAAACAGGTCATTGACGATATAGATTGCCGAAGCAGCGAATGAGAAAGCAAAGAAAGCAATGATCGAGTTGACGAGAATCTGCCAGTTCATGATCTCGTGATCGAGTATCGGCGGAACAAAAATCAGCGTGTTCTTCATCCATTGATGCACGCGCAACATCCT
>NZ_JBFUMG010000885.1:0-1268 GCF_054049495.1 Phyllobacterium sp. P5_D12
GCCTACAACCGGGTCACAGCCGTACTGCGCGATGACCTGGCCAAATCAACAGTCGTCCATATCGGGCGCGAGGACAAAAATGATCATGTCTTCTCCAAGGTGCTGCATTTCGTCAGCGATCCATCTGGTCATGGACTGGAAGAAGAGGGTATTGCAGGCGTTTGACCACAGCGGTTTGGTCGTGCTCAATCACCGCGGAGGCCAGCTTACTCAGCATCTGGGCTCGTAAATACTGACCTCCGGCATGACCAAATCAGCGGAAATAATCCTGCAGCGGCCTGACCTCCAGCGATCCGGCCTTCAGCGCGGCGATGGCTTCGGCGACTGCGTCGGCTCCTGACAGCGTTGTGTAATAGGGCACCTTCTGCATCAACGTTGCACGGCGGAGTGATTTCGAATCCGAGATCGCCTTGGCACTGTCGGTTGTGTTGAAGACCAACTGAACCTGGCGGTTGCGGATGGCATCCTCCACATGCGGGCGGCCTTCCTGCACCTTGTTGATTTTCTGGGCTTCGACACCATTTTCGCCGAGGAAGCGGGCGGTGCCTCCGGTAGCAAGAATTTTGAACCCCAACGCCGCCAAACGTTTTACGGGCGCGAGAATGCGTTGCTTGTCCTCGTCACGCACCGACACGAATAGCGTTCCATCGCGCGGCAGGTCGACACCGGCACCTAGCTGTGACTTGGCGAAGGCCAATGCGTAATCGTAGTCGAGCCCCATCACTTCGCCGGTCGAGCGCATTTCCGGTCCGAGCAATGTGTCGACGCCGGGAAAGCGCGCGAATGGGAACACGGCCTCTTTTACCGCGATGTGTTTGCGCGCCGTCGTCGAAGGTTTGCCGCCATAATTGGCCAGTGCTTCATCCAGCGTTTCGCCAGCCATGATACGCGCCGCAACCTTGGCAATAGGCGTACCGATGGTCTTGGCGACGAAAGGCACTGTGCGCGAGGCGCGGGGATTGACTTCAAGCACATAGATTGTGCCGTTCTTGATGGCGTATTGCACGTTCATCAGGCCGACGACATTGAGCGATTTGGCGAGCGCAGCGGTTTGCTTTTCGAGTTCGGCAACAGTTTCTGCCGAAAGCGAGTGCACCGGAAGCGAACAGGCGCTGTCGCCGGAATGAATGCCGGCCTCTTCGATATGCTCCATGATTCCGGAAATCCACGTATTCTTGCCGTCGCAGAGGCAGTCGACATCGACCTCGATTGCTTCGCTCAGATAACGGTCGAAGAGAAGCGGGTTTTTGCCAAGCAGCGTGTTGATC
>NZ_JBFUMG010000886.1:0-1265 GCF_054049495.1 Phyllobacterium sp. P5_D12
ATCTTGTTTATCGGGTCTTTGTGCTTTCTGGTGGTTGCTCTGTTCCGATTCCTGCAGGACGTAAGGATTGCCCTGAGCGAACTTGACCATCATCATTGAGTGTTGTTGGCGCGCACGGTCGAATAATGTTATGATATTGCAGGGGGAATTTACGTGGACATCTTCAGGAACTGGCTTTCCATCCCGGTCGCTGCGGTCACGCTGCTAGGGATGAATTGTGGCGCTTGGGCACAAGACTCAAGCGAAGACCTCGCCAAGAAATTGTCAAATCCCATTGCGTCGCTGATCAGCGTGCCGTTTCAGTTCAATTACGACAGTGGGTACGGTCCGAATGACGGCGAGAAATATTACGTCAATGTGCAGCCTGTCATTCCGTTCACGCTGAACGAGAACTGGAACGTCATTTCGCGAACCATTCTGCCGATCGCCTGGCAGGATGATATCGCCGGACCATCTGGCGATCAGTTCGGTTTGGGAGATATCACCCAAAGCCTGTTTTTCTCGCCGAAGAAGCCAACCGCTTCCGGCATCATCTGGGGTGTTGGTCCAGTCTTTCTTTTGCCGACTGCTACCGACGATTTGCTTGGCGGTGAAAAGTGGGGCGCGGGGCCAACCGCCGTTGTCCTCAAACAAGATGGCCCATGGACCATTGGTGCGCTGACAAACCACATCTGGTCGTTCGCGGGTGATGATGATCGTGAGAACATAAACGCCACCTTCCTGCAGCCGTTCGTTTCCTACACCACACCAAAGGCCTGGACATTTGCTCTCAACACCGAAAGCACCTACAATTGGGAGACCGAAGATTGGTCCGTCCCAATTAACTTCGTGGTATCCAAGCTCGTGAAGGTCAACAAACAGCCGATTCAACTTTCGGCTGGTGTCCGCTATTGGGCCGATAGCCCGGACAATGGACCGGATGGATTCGGCGCTAGACTGGCGATCACGTTTCTCTTTCCGAAATGACGCTTACTTGCCGCCGGTTGCCGCGCGCAACTGCCGAACGAGTTCGGCGAGTTGTGGATCATCCGGCCGCTGTCGTGCCAGCGCTTCAGCATATTTCAACGTTTCTGGGTAGCGGCGAAGCTTCAGTCCATACTGGATGGCCGCGCCGAGAAGATCAGCGTCAGTTTCTCCTCCCGCAACGGCAAGATCGAGCACTGTGAGAGCCTCCTCGGTGCGCCCGGCCGAATCGAGCGCAATGGCAAGCGTTGTCTTGTACCGGCTGTTGCCGGGATCAAGCCGGACAGCCTCGTCCAGCTCCC
>NZ_JBFUMG010000887.1:0-1257 GCF_054049495.1 Phyllobacterium sp. P5_D12
GATGTTGGGTCTGGTGGGGGTGGAAGAGAGCCATACGCGACCTATGACAGCCCAGGTAGAGGGAGATCATGGACCCATCTTCTTCTTTACTTCAACTGAAAGCTCGCTTGTCCAAAACCTTGGAGAAAACAGCCGGGCCGTTGCAGCGTTCGCCGCAAAGGGCCACGATCTTTTTGCTTCCGTTCATGGATCGGTTGCTGTCCACAACGATCGCGCCACAATCGATCGACTGTGGAATACCTTTGTGGCGGCGTGGTACGAGCACGGAAAAGACGATCCTAAACTTGTTCTGCTGCGCTTCGAAGCGGACCGCGCTGAAATATGGTTGAACGGATCGAGTATTCTGGCAGGTATCAAAGTGCTTATCGGAGTCGATCCGAAGGCAGACTATAAGAAAGATGTGGCCGACGTCACTTTGAGCTGATACCTCGGAAGCGCCCTACCACCCGTCGCGATATCATCGCGAGCTTTTTCCCCCACGAAATGTCGAGAGCAAACTCCCGGCTGCACTTATTCATCTGTGGCTATTTCGTCACAAAACTGCCCCAAAGCAAGGATCGGTTCTGCGGGCAAAATGTTCGTAAGTGATTTGCCAAGGATCGCTGTTGGAAGATCTTTCCTCGCCGATCCAATGGAAGCTGTCAGCAGTGATCTCAGTGAAACGCCATCGAGCTTTCAGACCACGCGAGTCGTCGCCGATCTGAACAATGTCCTTACCCTCGGCCCGTCCGATCTGGCGCGAGTAATCTTGGTTGAGCGGGTCACTCCAGATGATATGCCAGCCGCCAATGCCTGGATCGAAGATGCGCAAAGTCGTACCATACATGGTGGACGGAGCAGGCCGTTTTGGCCTGATCCAAATATCCTGGATGGCGCGACCTTCCAGCACCCAGCCGAAATGGATTTCTCCAGTCGATCCTTGGGTTGTGCCATCGTCGAGATAGCGGATGGTTTCCATTTCCCAGCTTCCGATTAACCAACTATATAGGTTCATGTCTCTCGCCCGGTCGGCTGGCGGAGCTTCGGATCCGAGAGCAGCGAGAAACAGGGATATCGTCATAGTCAAAAGACCCTTTATTCTTCGCCGGCCAAGGGATGAGGAGTCTAGCACAGCCTTCCTGACAGCCATCCGTCAGGAGACGCTCAGTATTCTTCGCCGTCACCTCAGGGTTTAGAAATCCCATCGGCATGATCGTCGTGGCGGTCTTCTGCCGCGACATGGCGCAATCATGTCGTTGTAGCTGGCCATGGTTGCTT
>NZ_JBFUMG010000888.1:0-1257 GCF_054049495.1 Phyllobacterium sp. P5_D12
CCCATGACAAGAGCAGAGAAGCCTTCACTGCCATTGCGGAACCGCCAGGCCTGATCGCGGGCGACAAAGACGTTGCCGTTCCGCGCTTCTTCCTCGCACGTCTCACGCTGGCCGACTGCCAGAAATTCGAGAAAGCAGTCATCGCCAAAGAAAACGCAAACATTTTCGGTGCCAAATGGATRCTTGCCGACCGGGGCAACGACAAAGCCAAGTTGCTCCATACGTGCCCGAGCGACGTCAAGGTCAGCAGTAGGAAGAACCAGATGGTCGACAGGACGCGGGGTACGGGGAGATGAAATGGTCATGTCAAATCACCCCAACGATTTTTGTCACACTAGCCGGTTCTGCGCCATTGCCGCATTGATAAACGAGGCAAAGAGTGGATGCGGTTCGAACGGACGGGACTTCAATTCCGGATGGTATTGAACGCCGATAAACCAGGGATGGTCGGAATATTCGATCGTCTCGGGCAGCACGCCATCCGGTGACATGCCAGAGAACACGAGGCCGCACTCCTCCAGGCGATCCTTATAATCGATGTTCACTTCGTAGCGATGACGGTGGCGTTCCGAAATATCGGTTGACCCGTAAATGTCAGCGATGYGCGTGCCGGATTTAAGCAGGGCTTCGTAGGCACCAAGCCGCATCGTTCCGCCGAGATCACCGGTCTGCGCACGCTTCTCCAGCATGTTCCCTTTGAGCCACTCCGTCATCAGACCGACAACAGGTTCGCTGGTCGGACCGAACTCACTTGAAGATGCTTTCTCGACCCCTGCCAGTGATCTCGCCGCTTCGATCACCGCCATCTGCATGCCGAAGCAAATACCGAAGTACGGCACCTTCTTTTCCCGTGCAAATTTCGCCGCCAGAATCTTGCCTTCTGAACCGCGTTCGCCGAAGCCGCCGGGCACCAGAATGCCGTGTACCTTTTGCAGATAAGGAGCCGGGTCTTCCTGCTCGAAAATTTCCGATTCAATCCAGTCGAGATTGACCTTTACCTTGTTGGCCATGCCGCCATGGTGCAGCGCTTCGATCAAAGACTTGTAGGCATCCTTGAGGCCCGTATATTTGCCGACGATGGCAATCGTCACTTCGCCTTCCGGGTTATGGATACGCTGGCTTACCTCGTCCCAGCGTTCCATGCGCGGCTTTGGGGCTGGATCGATGCCGAACGCAGCAAGGACTTCGGAATCAAGGCCTTCCTTGTGGTAAGCCATCGGCACGTCGTAGATCGTATCTACATCGAGCGCCTGAATG
>NZ_JBFUMG010000889.1:0-1254 GCF_054049495.1 Phyllobacterium sp. P5_D12
ATCCAACAGTGAATAGCGGCCTGCAAGAAGGATGCAGTCAATCGGATGCCTGGCAATCACGTCGAGACAGACTTCCACCTCGTTGACACCGAGACCATAAGCCGAGATCGCGCCCGATGATTTCAGTTCGTCCAGAGCGCGCATGCCGCTGTCCAGCAGCTGACGTTGATAAATTGCATTTTTCTCCACGCCGTGCGTATAGACGCCAATATCGTGAACGTAGAGTATGTCGATCTTGTTCAGGCCAAGCCGTGCATAACTGAACTCGAACGAACGCATGATCCCGTCATAGCTGTAGTCGTAGTCAACCGTAAAAGGCAGGGGATTGACGTAAGAGTAATCCGGCACCTGATCTTCCGGAACGGGCCGCAGCAGACGACCGACCTTCGTAGAAAGCACATATGTCTCCCGCTGCTTGCTGCGCAGAAAATCGCCGGTCCGCCGTTCGGATAGACCGAAGCCGTAAAAGGGCGCGGTGTCGAAATAGCGCATTCCCGCATCCCATGCCGCCTGCAACGTTTCCATCGCGGCTTCCCGCGTACATTCCCGGTAGAGTCCGCCGATCGCCGCGCCACCAAATCCGAATTGCGTTACAGCGAGCGGCGTCTTGCCTATTGTGCGGATATCCACGGTTGTTCTCCCATAATTATTCCAGCTATTTCTTGCGCAACGCGTCTGCCAGAGCTGCGCCGAAAGCGCCTTGCGTCGAAGGTTGCGGCTTCTGGCGGCCTGACGCTGGAGCAGCGGTGCGCGATGACTTGTCAACGGTACGGGGACCGCGCGACGGCTCGCTTCCCCCACCATCCTTGCGCATTGTCAGGCTGATGCGGTTGCGTTTGGGGTCGACATCGACAACACGTACTTTGACGACATCCCCAGCCTTGACTACCTCGTGAGCATCTTTGACGAAGCGATCCRCCAATTGCGACAGGTGAACAAGGCCGTCCTGGTGCACGCCGATATCGACGAACGCACCGAAGGCGGCAACATTGGTGACCGTTCCCTCCAGCAGCATTCCAGGCTTCAGATCCTTTATGTTGTCGATGCCGTCGGCAAACGACGCCGTCTTGAATTCCGGCCGTGGATCTCGGCCAGGCTTTTCCAGTTCTGCAATAATATCCCGCACTGTCGGCAATCCGAAGCGCTCGTCGACAAAGACGCGGGGATCAAGCGCCTTCAATGCGCTGCTGTCACTCATCAGTGACCTCACATCGCGGCCGCAAGCGCTGACGATCTTCTTGGCAACACCATAGG
>NZ_JBFUMG010000890.1:0-1253 GCF_054049495.1 Phyllobacterium sp. P5_D12
GCCATGGTCCAGCAGCACGTTTCGATTCTGCGCGATGGCACCGACATCACATTGCAAAGCGAACCCGTCGATCCGCACGATTTTTTGCGCGGCGACTATGTCACGCTTCGGTATGCCATCTCCAATATCGAGGCGGGAAAGATCAGCGGAACGATTCCCGCAACCGATGGACCTGCCGATGTCTATGTAACTGTGAAAGAGGGCGACGGCGGCGTGTGGACCTTCGCTGGCGCCTCATGGCAGAAGCGCGAAGATGTACCGTCTGGCGAAGTGCAGCTGCGTGGACGCACATCCAGCTTTGCCAACGCGGCGGCTTATAGCCCGCTGCGCGTCACCTATGGCATAGAGCGCTACTATGTGCCGGAAGGTCAGGGACGGGCGATCGAAGCTCAGCAACAGGAACGAAAGATCGAGGCGGTAGTTGCAGTCTCAAGCGCGGGAGATGCGCAGATCCGCGCATTGAAGGACAATGGCACCGTGCTTTACGAAGAGCCGATTTACTGAGTTCGGCAACTGGACGTTGCCAAAAATATATTCTGCCGGAAGCCGGGCTTTTTCCTTTGACGCGTGAAGAGAGGGTGATATAGGGACCGGCGCTTGAGGCTTATGTGCTTCATCTGCGGATATGGCGAAATTGGTAGACGCACCAGATTTAGGTTCTGGCGGGAGACCGTGGGGGTTCGAGTCCCTCTATCCGCACCATAGTTGTTAGCTATGCTATTGTTTTTGTTATTTTTTCCAAAAACCCCAGATTTCATTCCCCCTGGCAATCCACCCTAGATTTAGTGAGTATTCAGCGGGTAAGTCGGGTAGCCAGCCACGTTGCAAAGATACTGTAGAATCGAGCAGTGCGTTGCTGAACGGCCTCTCTTGGCCCAAAGCGGACACATTTGAGCTCACTCGAAAGAGGTCTCCAATATGTGGTGAAAGCTGCCGAAAGGGAACTGCGAGATGCGAAGTTCTGATGTCGAACGTTCTTCAGACAAGCTACCTGTAACTGTAACGTACTTCACTTCTTCGGCCCGGAACGAGCCTATGTTGCTTCATTGCACCGCCGGAGCCGCCTTAGTGTTGTTCCCAACTGATCGAAAAAGAAATGGGGCTACGAATGACTTGTCGGAGGGGTTACGACCGTTACTTTGAATCCGGCACCTTGATCATGGCGCATTCAGCCGGGGGAGCCGTGTACCTGTTGGCAAAGCCATGGACAAGCAACACGACAGGATCAAGTAGCGGGCAATGCGACTTATAGG
>NZ_JBFUMG010000891.1:0-1252 GCF_054049495.1 Phyllobacterium sp. P5_D12
GGAGTGGAAGGGGCTCTCGTATAACACGAAGAGTAGGTTTCAACTTCTGCCGTTTTTTCCGCACTTATTGCAAATGGAAATTTGAAACGTTTGTTGATCTGAAAAGGCAATCTATCGGCCTGTCACACGTGGCATTCAACTTGTGACCGCGTGTCCTGCATCTGATCGGAATGGCCGAAAAGAAACGTTGAGGGCCGGGGGCGAGGAATGATCGCCAATAAATAGGAAGAGGCAGGCCCGACCCGACCCGCCGGTACGCAATACAAAGGCAGGCCGGGTGCCGACACAGTGGGCATTAGGGTCAGCACTCAAAGCGTGCGCCTGTATGGTTAACAAGATGAAAAAGCACCCGAACCTCCGGAACGCAAATTACCGGAGGTTCGAGCGTCGGTAGGCCAGCTGTGAAAAAGAAGAAATACCTCTTTAGCAAGCCTCCCAGGCTCGGGGGGTGCCAAGGTGCTCCTACACTACTCTCAGAATGGCATCGGCAATACGGACCAAGGGCCCATTAAGGGCTCAGACTAAGGTCCAACTTGGATACATATGTGCCTCCGTTATACTTCTGAAACGGAGACCCAACGTGCTCAATCAACTTAGCCGCCCAGAACGCTTACGAAGAGGACATTGCAGCAGATGTGCAACTGCATTGGGTGAGGCATTTATGCTCTCCAGCCCGTATTGGCCCACAAAAAGAACAGTACCAGTTTGTTCAGCATGCGTGACGGACAATGAAGCCGCCACAATCACCACCTCTCGCATTTGCAAGGCATGCGGTTTGACCATGCACGGTGCAAATACGTGGAAGAGCCACTTTTGCTCGACGGGATGCCGGGAGCGTGTTGATCGCGCCAGACGCCCCAAAGCGCCATTGCGACAATGCCGAGAATGCGGGACGCAGTTTGTTGGCAAAGCGAATGCGCTGTTCTGCTCGATAAAGTGCAGGGTGCGCGATTTTCGGAAAAGACACGCCACGAATGGAGCGTTTGCCGATGCGGGGTGAGGCTTGGCCAGTGCTTATGATGGAAAACCAACCAAACCCCTGTCGATGCGTCCATTCACCAACGGTGGCCTGCAGCCGGTGGACACAACACTAGGAGCGACGCCAAGCACTAGCAACCTTCTGCCAGTTCGGCTTGCTTCGAAGGGGCTCATTCTCTGGGGGAGCAATATAAAGACTAGATTCGCGTGCGGCTTCAATGAATGCCACGCGCGCTATGGCTGCAGAGCATTCACCAGCCACGCACTTCCAAAG
>NZ_JBFUMG010000892.1:0-1252 GCF_054049495.1 Phyllobacterium sp. P5_D12
TTCATGATCTGGGCGTAGGTCCCGTTCTTGATCAGGATCTTGAACGAGTCGAGCAGCACGCCGCCCAGAGGTGAGTCTTTCTTCACCACGGCGCCCTGATAGATGTCCTTGAATCCGTTGGCCTGGCCGACGGCGGCCAGCTCGAGCTGACCGTTGGCTTGCTGAACGAAATAGGTCAAGGGAGCCTGTGAAGAGAAGAACCCGTCGGAGCGTTTCGACCGAACGGCCAAGATCGAGCTCGGCTGGTCGGTGAAGGACTGGACCTCAACAGCCGGATTGCCCGCCGCCACGCATTTTTCGGATTGTTCCTTGATGACCTTTTCCGCCGAGCCGCCGGCCATCACTGCGATGCGCTTGCCGCAAGACGCATCGAGCGACGTGATGCCCTTCGGATTGCCCTTCTCCACGGCGAAGACGACATATTCGCGCGCCCAGTCGATGAAGTCATTGGCCTTCTGGCGGTCGGGATAGTCTCCTACCGGGCCCATAGCGAACTGGTAGCGGCCGGAATTGATGCCGCTGAGCAGGGCCGGAAGGCCGGCCACGGATGCATGATCGATGGTGATCCCGAGCAATTCGCCGATGGCGATCGAGATATCGTTGGTCGCGCCGGTAAGTTCAGTTCCCGTGACGATTTCATAGGGAGGGAAGGAGCCGTTATTGACGGCGACCATCTTGCCGGCGTCGCGGATGTCCTGTGGCAGGCGCGCGCGCAACTCTTCATTTTGAGTCTGTTTCTGAATGTCCTGAGCCCATGCGGCGGTTGCGGCCAGAGCCGCCACCAGTGAGGTGAGAATGCGGATCGATTTCTTCACGGTACACTCCTCTGTGAATTGTTTCAGGCGGCGCCTGCGCGGCGCGTAGCTTCGAACGGAAAAAGCGAATGAGGCGTGAGCTCGGACTGCAGGATGCCCTGTTCACGCAATTCGGTAACGAAATCCTCGATCATCCTGAAATTCGCGTCCAGTCCGCTTTCGTTCCACGTCGGCGGCAAGTCCCGCGCCGAGCGCAGCAGTTCGTCGAACATCCACGGCGTCGTCTCGGCATATTTGCGTCGCTTCGAGGTCCAGAGCCGCTGACTTTCGTCGACAAGGCGGGTTAGTTCGTCGGCTAGCCATGGATGATCATGGACCAGCTTTGCCTTGACGGCTATTATGTGCATGCCGGGCACATATCCGACGTCATCGAAATAGGCTTTTTCGGCGGCTGCAAAATCCGGCAACAATTGACGAAGCCCCGCTCCGTTCTCGAA
>NZ_JBFUMG010000893.1:0-1250 GCF_054049495.1 Phyllobacterium sp. P5_D12
GTACGTTCCATGGGCAAGTCCTTGCGAGTGATAAGCCATTGTTATCTATCGCAAGTCGCACTTCATCCTTGAACCCACCCTCAGCGCTTCGAAGATTGCATAACGAATATTATGGAACCACCTGATGCGCCTACGCTACCAGGTCAAGACAACCTTGCCTGAACTGCCAGACCGCATCGCATCGAAGCCAGACTGGAAATCATCGATCGGTAGCCGGTGTGTGATGATGGGCGCCAGATCGAGACCCCCTTGCACGAAGGCGATCATCTTGTACCAGGTCTCGAACATCTCGCGGCCATAGATGCCCTTCAGATTGAGCATCTTGAAGATCACCTTGTTCCAGTCGATCTCGAAACCTGTCGGTGCAATGCCAAGAATGGCAATCTTGCCACCATTGTTCATCTTGTCGATCATGTCACGAAAAGCTGGCGCTGCGCCGGACATTTCCAGCCCGACATCGAAACCCTCGGTCATGCCGATATCCTTCATGACGTCGGCGAGGTTTTGCGTCGACGCATCGACCACATGATCTATCCCGAGTTTGCGGGCGAGCGCCAGGCGCGCCGGATTGATATCGGTAATGACGACTTTGCGGGCTCCTGATCGCTTTGCAACCAGGGCGCCCATGATACCGATGGGGCCTGCGCCGGTAACCAGCACATCTTCGCCAACTAGATCGAAGCTCAGAGCCGTATGCACGGCGTTGCCAAAGGGGTCGAAGATCGCAGCGATTTCATCGGAAATATCGTCCGGGATCGGTACGACATTGTCTTCCGGAATGCACACATATTCGCCAAAGGAACCGGGCCGATGTACGCCGACACCGAGYGTGTTACGACAGAGATGGCCCCTGCCARCACGGCAATTGCGGCAAATGCCGCAGACGATATGGCCTTCGCCAGAGACGCGCTGCCCAACCTTGTATTTGGTCACGGCAGAGCCAATTTCGGCGATCTCGCCACTGAACTCATGACCCACGACCATTGGCACCGGAATCGTGGCCTCAGCCCACTTGTCCCAGTTGTAGATATGCACGTCAGTGCCGCAAATGGCTGACTTTTTGACCCGGATCAGCACGTCGTTTGGACCCGGCTCCGGGACCGGAACGCGTTCCATCCAGATACCAGGTTCCGCCTTTGCCTTGACCAGCGCCTTCATCATGTTCGACATGCTATTTAGCTCCAATGATGCCGAGATCACGCCCGACTTCAGCAAAAACCTCGATCACCCGAGCGACGTCTTCCGTGGTG
>NZ_JBFUMG010000894.1:0-1250 GCF_054049495.1 Phyllobacterium sp. P5_D12
ATGATATCATTTTCGGCCAGGCCGGTGCCGATGTTCTCGACGGTGGCCTCGGCGATGATTTTCTTAGTGGGGGCAGTGGCAAGGACGATGTGCACGGCGGCGATGGCAAGGATACCATTGCCGCCGATACTGATCAGGCGGACGATGTTTATGACGGCGGCACCGGCATCGACACGCTAGACTATTCCGCAGTCCTGCACGGCAGCACCATCGATCTCGATGAAGGCACTGCATCCAGTGACGAGATCGGTCACGACGCGATCTCGAACTTCGAGATCCTGCTGGCCGGGGCGGGGCAGGATGACATTCAAGGCAGCGATGCGGCCGAGGAGATCCATGGCAATGGCGGCGATGATGTGATCGATGGCGGGGGTGGCGCTGACATTGTGTCCGGCGGTGAAGGCAATGATCAACTGGCGGATGGGACAGGAGCGGATAGGGTCAGCGGCGATGCTGGCCAGGACACTGTCACAGCTGCCATGGATGAGGCGGCCGATACATATGATGGCGGCGAGGGAATCGACACGCTCGACTATTCTGCCGCGCTGATGACCGTGGTCGTCGATCTCGTCGCCGCCAATGCCAGCGGCGCGGAAATCGGTACGGACAGCATTACCAATTTCGAGGTCATCAAGTCCGGCGAGGGTGATGACGAAATCAGGGGGAGTGGTGCCAACGAAACCCTGATCGGCAACGGCGGAAACGACGTTATATCGGACGGTGCCGGCGAAGACTGCGTGCTGGCAGGCACGGGCGACGATATCGTATTGGCGGCGGCCGATGGCAGCGACGATATCTATTGCGGCGAGAGTGGATCCGACACTCTCGACTATTCGCAGTCGGCACAAGGCGTACTTGTCGATCTGAATACGGGTACGGCGACAGGATTTGCGATCGGCAATGATGTGATCTCAGGCTTCGAACAGGTGATCGGAAGCGCTGCCAATGATCAGATGAACATCGGTACCACCGCGATGATCCTTGAAGGCAACGGCGGTGCAGACACCTTCCAGTTCCAGATCCCTGAAGGCAGTTCGAGCGCAGAGGTCATCCACCAGATCCTCGACTTCATGGTTGGCGATCGCATCGAGATGTCGAGGTACGAGATCTTCGAAGATGTCATCGACAGTCTGGAAGATCGGTTCGRGGAAACCTACGGCGACGATGCCGACGCGCAACCGCTGCCGATCCGCGTTCGTCACGAAGGAACGGACGAACTGCAACAGACGCTGATCGAGGTCGATATGGAC
>NZ_JBFUMG010000895.1:0-1249 GCF_054049495.1 Phyllobacterium sp. P5_D12
TCATTCAACGGTAGGGCTTTGCCTTCGTGACCCTCCGCGCKCTCGAGCAGAGCGGTCAGGCTCGCCTCGTCATGCGGATGAAACACCAGCACGCGTGCACGCGACAACAAGGCCGCATTCAATTCAAAGGACGGGTTCTCCGTTGTCGCGCCGACAAGGACGATTGTGCCATCTTCCATCACCGGCAAAAACGAATCCTGCTGCGCCCGGTTGAAGCGATGTATTTCGTCGACGAAGAGCAATGTCTGGCGGCCGGACATTTTTCGCGACCGCGCCATGTCAAAGACCTTCTTCAGGTCTGCCACACCGGAGAAGATCGCGGAGATCTGTTCGAATGCGAGGTTCGTCTCGTTGGCGAGAAGGCGCGCCACCGTCGTCTTGCCTGTTCCGGGCGGCCCCCAGAAAATCATCGAGCCAAGCGAGCCGGACGCGATCATGCGCGTCAATGCGCCTTCCGGTCCGGTCAGATGCTCCTGACCAGTGACTTCGCCCAGAGATTTTGGCCGCAACCGGTCGGCAAGCGGCCGGCTCCTGTCCAATGCCGGATCGTCATTGACCGAAAACAGGTCAGCCATATTCTCTATCTGCCTCGCTTAGCGAATGATTTGTCGGATTATGGCACCGCCGCGCTCGAATTCGAAGCGCCAAAGCGAAGGATCACTGGACATCGCCTTGCTCAATTCGGCGATTGTCTGGATTTCAACTCCATTCACACCGCGAATGATATCTCCAGGACGCAAACCTATACGCGCAGCCGGCGAATTGCGGGTCACCTTGTCCACCGCCACACCGTCAGTGTCAGCAGGCAACTGCAGGCGAGTGGCGCTGCTTGGCGTCAGCTTGAGGACGAGCGCGCCCGACAGCGGGTTCTTGCCCCCGATCATCAGCTGATTGTCGGGGGAGTCGGCGCGGGGCTTTTCGAGCGAAACCGTCACGGTCTTTTCCGCTGCCCGGCTGAGCACACCGAGTTTCACGGCCTTGCCAATTCCGGCTGTCGTCAGGCGATAGCCGAGACCATCTGGATTCTCGATCCGCACGTCATCGACAGTCAAAACCACATCGCCGACGAGAAGCCCGCCCTTCTCCGCGGGGCTGCCCTTCGTGATGTTGGTCACCAATGCGCCATAGGGTTGCTTCATGCCCAGACCCTCGGCCACATCGGGTGTCACATTCTGGAAAGTGGCGCCAATATAGGGCCGCTCGAACCTGTCCGCACCTCCCTTCGCCGTCTCAACAACGGCGCGTACCA
>NZ_JBFUMG010000896.1:0-1245 GCF_054049495.1 Phyllobacterium sp. P5_D12
AAACCAAGGCCGTGCGCATCGGCATGGGCCTTCAGATGTTTCGGATCGGCTTTGTCCCATGGGATATGCAACGACACATTCGGTGTTGTTCGTGTCAATTGCTGGATCACCGCGCAATCGTCGAGCTTGTCGAAGATGCCGCGCGGCTCTCCTATGCCGGGAAAGCGCGCAAACCGCGTTCCACCCGTGCCAACACCCCACGAGGGCACGGCGACGAAAAAGTCCGCGACCTTGTTGGTGATTGCATCGATGTCGATGTTGCGTCGCGCGAGATGAGTGCCCAGCGCCTCGTAATCGCTCTTGTGTGCCGCGAGCAGCCGGTCGTTTTCGGCCGCAATCAGTTCACCGGAAATATGTAGCTCAGCCATGATGTCCTCCCGAGACTGGACAGTTCTAACGCGTAAAACTCTGCGCGTTGCCCGCATCGACATTGATGATATTACCAGTCGATTTGGCGGATGCGTCCGAGGCAAGAAAATATATCGCTTCGGCGATGTCTTCTGGCAGCACATTGAGCTTCAGCAGTGAACGTTTGCGATAGTGTTCCTCGAGTTCGTCAACCTGCAGATTGGACGAGGCGGCGCGCTGCTCCCGCCATTCGCCATTCCAGATTTTCGAGCCCCGCAGTACCGCGTCGGGATTGACCGTATTGACACGAATACCACCTTCAGCGCCTTCCAGCGCCAGACAACGGGCAAGGTGAATTTCCGCGGCCTTGGCAGCGCAATAGGCGCTCGCATTGGGCGATGCGGCAAGGCCGTTCTTCGAGGCGACGAAGACGACGTTGCCGCCAATCTTCTGCCTGCGGAACAACCGGAACGCCTCGCGCGAGACGAGAAAATAGCCGGTTGCAAGAATATCGATGTTACGCGTCCACATCGAAAGCTCGGTCGTCTCGATTGGCGCCGAGGATGCGATGCCCGCATTGGAAACGAGAATGTCGACACCGCCAAATTCCACGGAAGCTTCGGCGTAGCTGCCGATTACCCCCGCCTCGTCTGTCACGTTCAATTGAACGCTGCGCACGACATCCGCCGTATAACGTTTGGCGAAGTCGCCATGCGCCGTCTTTAGTGCTTCAGCATCAATGTCGGCAAGCACCACACAGGCGCCCTCACCCAAAAGCCGTTCCGCCGTCGCCCGGCCGATGCCGCCAGCGCCACCGGTGACGAAAGCCACCCGGCCTGCCAATGACTTGGGTTTTGGCATGCGCTGAAGCTTGGCTTCTTCGAGCGGCCAGTATTC
>NZ_JBFUMG010000897.1:0-1242 GCF_054049495.1 Phyllobacterium sp. P5_D12
GTACTGGAAGCGACGGCCGGCGCTGGACCTACGCTCCCTGAGAGCCAATCTGCCGGTCTCCATCACGAGCCTACACCTGAGTCAATCGCACGTGCGGAGGAACAAGCCGGTGAAGGAGTGGAAGGCGAACGAGCTTTGGCTGCACTCGCACGTGCGCGCGCGGCTGACAGGACTGGTGATGCAAACCTTTGCAAGATAGCACTACTCGACGTACGGCGCGCAATTGGCCACTAGGAGCAGTGACGATGGCTGTTGCGGTAGTCTCGAACATCGAATTGATGTGGCGACCAGTGGAATGTGGAGCGAATTGCACCGGGCCGTTCAAAGGTTTTCTTACCGGTACAGGCTGGGCCAAAAGCAAGCTTTGCTTGCCACGCGCGATCTTGCTTCAGGCAGGTCGCCGGCAAAATCGCGCAGGAACGCAGCCTCGCTCAAGCGCCCCTCGTCACCCATTGAAAACGATGCCGGCTGTAGCTGGGTTGTTGGGAAAGTCTTCGCGAGCGCAGGATAATCCTCGCCAGCATCCGGTGCCCTCGCCGCAACATAGACGAGTGCTGAAACGTTAGGATGCACGCCTGCCTCTGTGAAAATCATTCCCGCAAACGAGTGTCCCACCAGGACCGTCGGGCCGTCCTGCAGCGCCAGCACCCGCTCCGTCTCGCCGCCACGGCTTCAGGTAACGTGGTCAAGGGGTTTTGGACGGCCGTAGCGTTGAGCCCGGCGGCCTGAAGGCGAGCAATCACCTGCGTCCAGCATGATCCATCTGCAAACAAACCATGGACGAGGACGACGTTGCGAGCTAACACCGGTGATGTCTCCGCGGCCGTGCCACGGGAGGAGATCAATGATGCCGCGCCAGCGGCCAGGGCCGCCTCCAGGGTTGTTGATTTGAAGGCCTAGGTTATTATCGTGTGAGAAGATCATTATCGATTATATATGAGTATAGTCGATACGCTGTTGGCGACGAACTGCTCCATGGCGAAAACCCGCTACGTCTTCCCGCCACTGGAGGTTTAATCGATCTTTCGTTTAAGCAGAATATACCAACGTATACTTACGCCTCGGGCAGGCTAAAGGTAGTCTTCTAGTTGCGCCTGTCACAAACCCCGACGGGGCTGGTAGTTCCCCCGGCTACCATACTTCGACGTTTTCCGCCCGTTGAAGTGCGGCCATCCGTGGCCCGCAAAAGACCGTCCGAGCCCCTCCGGACGGTCTTTTGTCTCATAGCCCGCAGCTTTACCG
>NZ_JBFUMG010000898.1:0-1240 GCF_054049495.1 Phyllobacterium sp. P5_D12
TTCCTGTCGTTTCGGTTCAGACGCCTCCAATCATACAAGGCCGGCTCCTCAATATCGATGATCGACAGCCGGGCACAAACACAATCACTTGAATGGTGCGCATTCAGGGAATTGTTTTTCAGAAAGATTTATCAGTGTTTGGAAAATGCATCGATCAAGGCTTCGCAGGTCTGCTTCAGCCGCTGTTGCGGGCCTTCGATACCGATGCTCTGACCACAGACGCGCGCGCCTTCGACGAGGAGTACGAGCGCCTGAGCGAGTTGTTCGTACTGCTGAACGCCCGCCCTGCGGCAAAGCTCGACCAAATGCTGCATATGCGCTTTTTTAGCGTCCATGATGACTTTTTGGGCCGGGTGACCGGCTTCTTTTAGTTCAACCGCCGCATTGACGAGATCGCAGCCGCGCAAATCATTGAAGATACGTTGGGCAGCCTCATCGACCCAACCCCGCAACTGCCTGGCCGGATCGCCGGGATAGGCGTTCTCCAGATCGACCCAGATACGTTCCTTTTCGCTCGAAACCTGCTTCAGGCACTCGCAAACCAGATCGTCCTTGCAGCCAAAGTGGCGATAGAGCGTCATCTTGTTGGAGCCGGCAGCCTCGGCGATGGCGTCGACACCGATACCCTTGATCCCATGCTGGCGGAACAGCTCTATGGCGCTCTTCACGATCCGCTCACGAGGACGTTCCAGTGTGGTCACGAGCTTGTCAGAACTATCTGCTATTGTTTTCGAAGGGGTACTTGACATTGATGTTACCGCTTAGTAACTATTGGGACGTTACTGACCGGTAACACACATTGAATGCCGAAGTCAATTCGCTCGTTCGCCACCCTGCCCGTAACCCCCAACGCCGTAATTTTGATCCAATACCGTTTTACTGGTCATCGAGAAGGAGACCAATATGTCCCAGTTTTATTCCGACCTTACCCAGTCACAAGTCCTTTCGGACCCGCTGATCAACGCTGTCATGCGTGCCGATCGCGTCAGCCGAAAAGAGCTCGAGCTCCTTATGACGACCGTGGCGTCCAAAAATTTTAGTCATGAGACCGTCGGCGAATGGCGCCGTCCGTTAACGGCTTTCGTCTCGGCACAGCCGCTGAAAGGCAGCACGGACCTTTTGAGCAAGGTATGCCAAGGGGCTGCTTGCTAACGACTGATTGAGACTCGATCAAAAAACTGCGGTTCTTCTACGGAAGGGCCGCAGTTTTTCGTTGAAACTCTAGCTGAAGACCCACGGC
>NZ_JBFUMG010000899.1:0-1236 GCF_054049495.1 Phyllobacterium sp. P5_D12
CAACAACAGTACATCGAGCAGCCGGCCATCGAAGGTCCTTACCTTCAATTCTTCCACATGATTCCTGACACCTGAAAAATGCGCCAGCATCACGCGTTTGGTCGCGCCGGGTGTGGTTGAAAACAGGTATTTTACCGACCCGATGAATTCTGAGCGGTGCTTCCCGCCGAAAAGGACCATGGCCTCTTTGTTGACGTCGAAGACTTGTACAATCTCGCTTGCAAGTTCGACGATTTCCGGATGTTCATCCGAATATGCGGCGATGTCATTGATGCCGTTAGCTCGGAGGCGGTCAAATATGCGCCCTGCCGGCCGGGCGTCGATCTGCCAAACAGGAATCGGCAGCGATGATATCATGTTGCGGTAACGTTTCTGGCTCGCTTCGAGTTCTACGACGGCATTCGGTGTATTCAACGTTGCCCTGACAGAGACGAATACGGTGTCCGCACATCTTGGATCAAAAGCCTTCCAACCCGTCAGGACGACGTGCTGCAACCGTCCGACTATGGGAATTTCCCGTGTTACCGCTCCTTTGTGGGCCGACGCGGCGATGGTCGTGAGCAGATCGCCGAGGGCAGCGCGACTTTGTTCCGGCCAGAGGCTTGCAGTTGATCGATCCAGAATTTTATCTCGATCTGGGGGCAGGCCGAATAGACGGATTGCTTCATCGTTGACATCCACAATTCGGACGGCAGAAAGCAACATATCCAATCGATCCGGCTTCCATTCCTGATCCCCGCCAGGGCAGGTTCCATCCATGCTTTCAAGCAGCGCTCGAGCGCGCGTCAGATTAAATTGCCAATAAGCAACCTGTCCGATGGCCGTCCGCGCGAGCGGTTTGCCTTTTTCGATGGGGTGATCAACAGAATCCATTGGCGACCTCTCCGGGCGATGGTCAATGCTTAATTCGATGAAACGGTATTGCTACCGCTCTCTGGGCTAGTCGTCTGCGCGATGCTGTACTCCTCGATTGAGAGCGGACATGATGTGCCTGTGCAGAACATCGTCATTGATCGGCTTGTTCAAAAAGGCGACGGCGCCGAGACGCAGTGCCCGGGCCTTTGCTTCGGGGGCTAAATGGGCCGACATGAAGATGATGGGCAAGTCGGGATCGGCCGCAGACAGCTTCTCCTGAAGCTCCAGTCCGCTCATGCCTTTCATATTGAGATCGGTGATGAGGCAGTCGAAGCGCCCCCTTGTATGTGCAGCCAGAAATTTTTCCGGACGGTCGAATAT
>NZ_JBFUMG010000900.1:0-1226 GCF_054049495.1 Phyllobacterium sp. P5_D12
ATTACAGCCTGGGCAATGGCGATCTCCATGGCTCTGCGCGCACCATCTCCGCCTTCGGAACCCGGTGTCATGCGATGGGCGTCGGCTGTCGTACCGTATCCGACGAGTTCGGCAATCGGCGTGGCGCCGCGAGCAAGCGCATGGCTCAGGGCTTCGATGACCAGGATGCCGGCTCCTTCTCCCATGACGAAGCCATCACGCATCATGTCAAAAGGGCGCGATGCCCGGCTCGGCGTTTCGTTGAAGCCGGTCGACAGAGATCGAAACGCGGCAAAACCACCGAGACGGACCGTATTCATGCAGGCTGCTGTCCCGCCGCACAGGGCAATCTCGGCTTCATTGGATCGGATAAGTCTGGCAGCATCGCCGATCGCCTGAACACCGGCCGCGTACGCTGTCACCGGTGCGCCAACGTGACCTTTGAAGCCGAACCGGGTCGATGCTTGCCCCGCTGCGAGGTTGACAAGAAACGACGGCATGGGGAAGGGCGAATGACGACGTACGCCGCGTTGATCGACCGTGCGAACCGATTCGGTAATCGGGGGAAAGCCGCCGATGCCCGAATCAATAATCGTCGCGGTTCGCAGCCGGTCCTCATCGGAAATTGGCTTCCACCTCGCCTGGGTGAGCGCCTCTTCAGCGGCCGCCAGTGCGAAGAGGAGGAACCGGTCAACCTTGCGTTGGTCTTTCGGAGCCATGACCCTGGCGGGGTCGAAGCCTCCTTCAGGGTCTTCGGCGAACGAGGGCACAACTCCACCTATTTTGGAGGGGAGATCTCCGACCACATCGTCGCCGAGTCTCCGGATACCGCTCTGACCCGCGAGAAGGCGCGACCTGGAGATACTGACATTCGCTCCAAGGGGACTTACAGCACCCATTCCTGTAACAACGATACGGCGCATACGTTTTCCGCCTGTCTTCTCATTGATATTACGAGATCTTGAGCTTTCTGGACGATGATGCGGCCAGCGTCCGTTCTCAAAACATGCAGTTTGCGCAAGGGGTCAAAGGGCGAGCTGTTGCCCGCACATTGAGGCAGCAGCTCAAACTCGGGCCCTGATCCGCATCAGAGATCATCGAACCCGGCTGCGCCTATCAGGCGACATCATCACCGCTTGCAATACGTCTGACTTCCCCGGCGGCTGCGTTGAGAACCCCTCGCGACAAATCCTCTTCCTTAATGAGGCGCGATAGCGTGACAGCACCCACCATCAGAGACAATATCG
>NZ_JBFUMG010000901.1:0-1226 GCF_054049495.1 Phyllobacterium sp. P5_D12
GTTTTTGTCGAACGTGTAGAGGGTCTCAAAAATGTGCTGCGAGACGATGCCAACGAGGTCCGCAGTCGAGGCCATGGCATCGAGCGTAGGCGGCTCGCCGATCGTGGCGACATTGATGACCCCGCCTTTTGTCTGAGCGAAAGCGGAGGGGCTAAGAGCAATCAGCGCTGAACCAAGAAGGAGGGCGAGCTTCAATGATTTCATGACGGGTTCCCTTTGTTATTCCACAATAATGGATTATAGTGTTTTATAGTAGAATAAGAACAAATGCTGATGGGCCTGTCAATTCAAAAAACAAAAGGGCCGCGCGATGAAGCGCAGCCCTTGCTTTGTGATTGAGAGTAGCTGGCTTAAATTATTCCCCCACCGCCAGCGACACTTAACGGTCGTTCCTTGCCAACCAATTCGCGGTAACCGCTCTTGCGATAAGCAGCGACA
Organism: Phyllobacterium sp. P5_D12; assembly: GCF_054049495.1. NCBI lineage: Bacteria > Pseudomonadati > Pseudomonadota > Alphaproteobacteria > Hyphomicrobiales > Phyllobacteriaceae > Phyllobacterium > Phyllobacterium sp. P5_D12. Next base: position 439 of record NZ_JBFUMG010000901.1, read on the forward strand.
GGGTCGATTGCACCAGCGGACCGTCGACGGGCCTCGGCGAGAATTGGTTCGACATCGGTGCGGTAGGCGCGCTTCAATGCGTCTGAAGCCATTAGCGCATCGTTCTCATCCTGATAAGCGCTCAATGCCTTTCGATCTACCAGTAGAGCTTGAGCGTAAGCCCGGCGAATTTCATTGGCGCTCGAGATCAGGCTTTCGATCGGATCGGTGACATTGTGCGACTGGTCGATCATGTGGGCGGGATGGAAGTTTTCTACGCCGCGATCTTCCGCATCGACAAGTTCATTGAAGACGAGAAACAGGCGATAGGGATCTATTGACCCGGCATCGAGATCGTCATCGCCATATTTGGAATCGTTGAAATGGAAGCCGCCAAGTTTCTTGAACTGGATCAGCCGCGAAACGATCATCTCGATATTGGTGTTCGGGGCATGATGGCCAAGATCGACAAGACAGTAGGCTTTCGGCCCCAACGTCTGCGCGATGAGATAGTTTGTTCCCCAATCCTGCACCACCGTCGAATAGAAAGCCGGCTCATACATCTTGTGCTCGGAGAAAATACGCCAATCATCCGGCAGCGCTTTATATATCTCCGACATTGATCCGAGATAACGCTCGAAGGCTTTGGCAAAGTTGCTCTGCCCCGGAAAATTGGAAYCATCACCAATCCACACGGTCAGGGCTTTCGAGCCAATCGCCGCACCGATCTCGATACATTCGACGTTGTGCTCGATCGCTTGCGCCCGCGTCGCCGCATTCACATGGCTGAGCGATCCATACTTGTAGGA
>NZ_JBFUMG010000902.1:0-1224 GCF_054049495.1 Phyllobacterium sp. P5_D12
CCGGGGGGTTATGCCGCCGTTTTCTCGATGCGGATTACTCGGCAGCGATTTTCTGCGGGGTTCCGAGTGCACCGCTTTTCTGCAGTTCGTCGATCGTCCGCTCGTCGAATCTCAAGACGTCGCGCAGAATTTCGTCCGTGTGCTCTCCCAAGAGCGGGGAACGCGTAACGTCTGTCGGACTGTCGGAAAGCTTGATGGGATTACCGACAGAAAGATAGTTGCCGCGCTCCGGATGCTCCACCTCGACGATCGTGCCCGTAGCTCGCAGCGACTGGTCTTCGGCGATCTCTTTCATGGACAGGATAGGACCGCACGGGATGTCCCTGTCGTTGAGGATTGCCATCGCCTCGAACTTGTCCTTCGTCATCGTCCACTCCTCGATGCGGGCAAAAATCGCGTTGAGGCGCGGCAGGCGAGCAACAGGTTTTGCATAGTCGGCGTGTGTCTTCCATTCCGGCTCGCCGATCACGTCGCAAATCGCCTCCCAGACCGGCGCCTGGGTGATGAAGTAGATATAGGCGTTGGGGTCTGTCTCCCAGCCTTTGCATTTCAGGATGCGCCCGGGCTGGCCGCCGCCCGAATCGTTGCCCGCGCGCGGCACGCTTTCGCCGAATTCGATACCCTCGCCATACTGGCTGTATTCGTTCAACGGACCGTGCGCCAGGCGTTGCTGGTCCCGCAGCTTGACGCGGCACAGATTGAGCACGCCATCCTGCATTGCTGCCGAGACTTTCTGGCCACGCCCTGTTTTGGTGCGTTGGAAAAGCGCCGTGACGATGCCGAGGCAAAGATGCAGACCTGTGCCGGAATCACCGATCTGCGCTCCGGTAACCAGCGGCAGACCCTCGCGGAAGCCTGTCGTCGAGGCCGCACCGCCGGTGCATTGCGCGACGTTTTCATAAACCTTGCAATCCTGATAGGGACCGGGGCCGAAACCCTTGATCGAGGCGAYGATCATTGCCGGATTGAGTTCCTGGACACGCTCCCACGTGAACCCCATGCGATCGAGCGCACCGGGAGCGAAATTCTCCACCAGCACATCACAATTTTTGATCAGTTCTTCGAGAACCGCCTTCCCGCTCTGATTCTTGGTATCGAGCGTGATCGAACGTTTGTTGTGATTGAGCATGGTGAAATAGAGGCTATCCACCTCGGGGACGTCGCGCAGCTGGCCGCGCGTAATATCGCCAACTCCCGGGCGCTCAACCTTGATGACATCGGCAC
>NZ_JBFUMG010000903.1:0-1221 GCF_054049495.1 Phyllobacterium sp. P5_D12
GGCCCACTCCACATAAGTAATGGCTACACGACCGTGAATACCGTCGCGAATGGCATCGACGACGTCCTTGCGCCGGAGCGCAGCGACGTAACCGTCGCGCTGGATTTTCTGCTCGAAGGTTTCCATGGATCGGGATGCGTCGACGGCCAAAACCAACTCGACATCGACCTCAGTATCCGCTGCTTGCGCGCGCACCGAAAAACTGGCTAACAAAGCTGCCAGTGACAGAAAACTACAAAGAGTCTTCATACGCGATGACATGCATGAAGTGTAACTCAAATCGCAGGAACGCAAAGCGACTTCCAGCGCGATCACATTCTGTTGAACAAAGGCGCCGAAGCAAAAAATGGCGCCCTTTGGCGCCATTCTCAAGATCGGTTTTCGACAGGTTTAAGCCTTCAAGCGCTCATTTTCGGTATCGAACGGCGATTCCGGAATGACGATCGCTTTGTGGGTCTTTCCCAATATCTTGATCTCGACCTGAGTACCGAGAGCAGAGTATTCAGGCTTCACCATCGCAAGCGCTATACTTTTGCCGAGGCGCCAGCCATAGCCACCATGAGTGGCACGGCCAACAAGTTCACCTTTCACATATATCGGTTCACTACCGCGCGCATCGACATCCGATACACCCGGAACAAGCACTTCGAGTGTGACGAAATTCCATTTCAGACCATTTTCACGCGCCTTGACCACAGCGTCACGTCCGATGAACTCTCCCTTGTTGGGATGAACGAAGCGATCAAGACCGCTTTCAAACGCATTGTATTCGATAGACAATTCGCGCGGGATCAAGCGATATGACTTTTCTATTGCCATGGCTGTCATTGCACGGATACCGAAGGGCTTGATGCCAAATTCAGCGCCGGCTTCGAGCAACAGATCATAGATAGTATTCTGCTGTTCAATTGGATGGTGTAGTTCCCAGCCAAGCTCGCCAACGAAATTGACACGCAATGCATGCGCCGTTGCAGTACCGACGCTGATTTCCTTGCCGGAAAGCCACGGAAACGCCTCGTTGGACAGATCGGCACGCGTCAGTTTCTCCAGAACCTGACGGCTTTTGGGTCCCGCCAGAACGAGAACACCATACATCTGCGTAATAGGACTCAAGGTGACCGAGCCATCATTCGGCAGCAGCTTGTGCAGATAATCGTGGTCATGATTTTCGTAAGCGCCCGCCGAGACCAGATAGAATTTCCCTGGTGACCACTCATAGAC
>NZ_JBFUMG010000904.1:0-1221 GCF_054049495.1 Phyllobacterium sp. P5_D12
TCTTCCAAGGGTCGCCTGATCATGGATTTTCAGCCCAGTGTCGCTTTCGTTGACGATGATGATGATCTGCGCAATGCCAATCGCCAGACTCTGGAGCTCGCAGGTTTTACGGTGATGCCTTTTGCGGATGCGACGAGCGCCTTGCGCTTTTTGACACCGGATTTTGCCGGCGTTGTCGTCACTGACGTGCGCATGCCGAATATAGACGGTCTGGAATTGTTTCGCCGCCTGCACGCCATGGATGCCGATCTACCCGTCATCCTCATCACCGGCCACGGCGACATCGACATGGCGGTCGAGGCGATACAGGAAGGCGCCTATGATTTCATTGCCAAGCCCTATCCGGCGGATCGCCTTGTCCAGAGCATCCTGCGAGCGGTTGAAAAGCGACGGTTGGTCATGGAAAACCGCCAGCTGCGCCTCGCGCTTGAGACTTCCGATGACAATCTGCCGCTCATTGGCCAGACCCCTGTCATGCAGAACCTGCGCAAAACATTGCGCCACGTGGCCAATGCAGATGTCGACGTTTTGATTGCCGGTGAAACCGGTACCGGCAAGGAAGTAGCAGCTAGCCTGTTACATGAATGGAGCCGTCGCAAGCAAGGCAATTTCGTCGCGCTCAATTGCGGTGCGCTGCCGGAGACCGTGATCGAAAGCGAGCTGTTCGGTCATGAGGCTGGTGCATTTACTGGAGCGCAAAAGAAGCGTATCGGCCGCATTGAACATGCCGGTGGCGGCACACTGTTTCTCGATGAGATCGAAAGCATGCCGCTATCGACGCAGGTAAAATTCCTGCGCGTGCTTGAAACCCGCGAGATCACGCCGCTCGGCACCAATGAACATCGCCCGGTCGATTTGCGTGTTGTTGCAGCGGCAAAGGTAGATCTCGGCAGTCCGGAACAGCGCACGAATTTCCGCGAAGACCTTTTTTATCGCTTGAACGTCGTTACGATTTCGATCCCGCCTCTGCGCGAGCGTCGGGAGGATATTCCGCTCCTGTTCACGCATTTCCTGCAGCGCGCTGCTGCACGCTTCAAAAGCGAGCCGCCGGAGATGACCGGCGCGTTACGATCGCGCCTGATGGAACATGACTGGCCAGGCAATGTGCGCGAGCTTTCGCATTTTGCCGAACGGGTTGCGCTCGGGCTGGGCGAGTTGGAAAGCGAGAGACTCAGTCATACGACTAACATTGTAAACTTGCCCGAAGCGATGGAGCAGCAC
>NZ_JBFUMG010000905.1:0-1218 GCF_054049495.1 Phyllobacterium sp. P5_D12
CTTGTAAAACATCAAATTGGGATGATGYAGRGCATCGGCGATGAGGCCGACAGTCCGGTATGATTTCGGTTCGATTGCAATGGAATCGTTCTCAAAATCGATCTCGACAAGCAGCTGCGATAGGTTAACGAGCTGGCTCCAGTTCGGCTGGTTGGCAACGCCTTTGCCGACATTGGCATTTGCTTCCTGCATGAGCAAAGCCGGATCTATGACAGGTGCAGCGTTGGAGATTTGACTCAGACTACTGATCAGCTGCTGATTGTTGAGTTGCTGAGCAGAGGCATTGCCGGCGATCAGCAAAAAGCCAAGTGCCACAGTGGCGCGAAGTTGACGAACAAACATCTTTTTTCCCCTCTTCGTGGTCATGATCTACCGCCAACCAGCGTCTGTTATGGCTTGGTTGCACTTGCCGTTGTCCACACGTTTCGACTTTAAGAGGCAGGCAAGAATGTTACCCTCCCCTTTGACGCCACCGCAGTATTGCGCCGCATCGTGTGCACAAATCTTGAAGAACCCGGTCTGCGCCGCCTGACGTTGCTGGATCGAAGCCGTCACCTGCCCCAGCGTGGAGGTACAGGTGGGCGAAACCTTTGCTTCGTTTTTCTGCAGGCAGTCTTGAATTTGATTATTGCCGAGGTTGAGGCCTTTACAGACTTTCTTGATGTCCGAGCCACAGTCCTTGGCAAGCGCCGTCACCGCATCGGCATAACTCATGGTATCGGCTCGACCAATCCCAGCCAAGGATAGCGAASCAATCACAATCGCTCCACTGAGCAAACCAAGTCTATTCATTGCGTATGATCCCCGTGTTGCATCACCCGATGGTCAACTGCATATGACCACAGCTGGCTACAACCTATGCAATGCATTGCGGGCCCGGGAGTATGTTACAGTAACTTACAGGCAATAGCGCCAGACCTGATACTTGCAAGCGCCTTCAATTCGGCATGCCGCAAAGAGATTGTGGAGCAAAGCGACGGAGCATTGATAGGAGCCCGTCAGCCCGGCGCTATTCAACGCGGGCAGGCCGGTAGCCTTCCAGCGCTCTCGTTTTCCTGACGATTTAAGCGGCTTGAGATACGAACCGATTTTGTGGATGGGAGAGATCATAATGATCACGAAGCGTGGATCCTTCGTACTCGCGACGGAACAATCCTCGTTTCTGAAGGATCGGAATGACACCATCGACGAAATCTTCCAGACCACCTGGCAGATAGG
>NZ_JBFUMG010000906.1:0-1213 GCF_054049495.1 Phyllobacterium sp. P5_D12
GGCCCGGCTCGATACGCGTTGCGAAGTCGCCCATCCGTGTAGAATCGGTCTTTCCCACCGGCAACAATCAACGCATCGCCGATTGATCTGGCGCGATCAATCTCCCCACACGCTAGGAAAGCCATTGCCGCCAGCGAATTGTCATAGACAAACGCTGTGTTTTGGAGGGCTTCTGGCAAGGGCGGACCTCCAATCGAAGACAGGTAGCTCGGCAGAAACATGGTCAGCACGGTGCCACCCGCTCCTTCTGTTTGCAAACGAGCTAAAGCCGTACACAAAGTCGATCCGGCGGCACGATCGGCGGCATGACTGGCCGTAACGGCTAACCCACAGACCGTCGCAACGCAGAAAGCCGAGCGGCATATGTCTAACACCGGCTAGTTCCATCTCGTATCAAAGACGGCTTGCGTCCCGCTATCGGCAATAATTCGCTCGTGAAGGAATGGTGTCGGATCCAGCCCTACCCCATGGTCGAACAGATAATCCGTGGCTTGGCATTTGCTTAACAGGCATGCCGTTTTCTTCAGTACTTGAACGGAATCATTTTTTTCGTCCGCTATCAAAACAGTTTCTGTATGAAGGCGTGGCTCCGCGGCATTTGCCTTGCCCGAGATATACATGCTGACATCAACGAGCTTTGATCCCTCCCGCAGGAAGGCCAATTCCAGCTTTTCTACCTGGTTCGCAAGCGCTGCAGTCGCTCCATTGACGTAGGCGCTTGTTTTTCCGGCCCAATCGCTTTGCCGCGTTACTGTGACCCATGTCCCGACCGAGCACAAATCGGCAGCCCCTTCCTGTGTCGATTTCTCCGGAGTTATGAAGGCATAGAGCTCACGGCGTTCCGTTGGCGGAAACGGAACCGCAAAGTCGAGATCAACACGATCCGTGGTGCGAGGAAGGAGCCGGCTTACCAGACCCGAGACCGGCGAAGACCATGCGTCCGATTCGACCACGACTTTAGCCCCGACTCCCAACGCCTGCGCCTGACGCTCGGAGAAGATCGCAACGACAAACGCTTCCCTGCAATCAACAGCTTGAGCGAGAGTATCACCCGCGTTCACCTGTTTCCCAACTTGCGCTACGGTTTTATATATTTTTTCAGATTTCATGATCGAAACGTCTGCTTTCGCCATCAATTCGATGCGGTGGTTCTCGGCTTGCGTGAGGCTTTGCAACTCCTCTAGGCGCATCTTTATAGACGCATTTTGCATAC
>NZ_JBFUMG010000907.1:0-1210 GCF_054049495.1 Phyllobacterium sp. P5_D12
CTTGAGAATGGTGTTCTTTATATGGGGTTAGATATCGTTTTTCAAACCAGCATTCCTGACAATTGACGTCAGCAGCGTTCATAAAGGAGGACTGGCCAAAAAAAGCCCGGGCATGCCCGGGCTTTTGTTGTTCAGGCCGTGGCGGGTTCGCCTCGTACTTCCCGCATACTTGGCAGGAAGATCGTCAGCAATCCAAGGAATGGCAGGTAGGAACAGATCATATAGACATAGTCGATGCCCTTGGCGTCGGCGACGAAGCCGAGCACCGCCGCGGCAATGCCGGCCATTCCGAAGGCAAAGCCGAAGAAGATGCCGGCGATCATGCCGACCCGGCCGGGTACCAGCTCCTGTGCAAAAACCACAATCGCAGGAAAAGCGGACGAGAGGATGAAGCCGATGAAAACCGTCAGCACACCTGTCCAGAACAGATTGGCGTAGGGCATCATCAACGTGAATGGCAGGACGCCAAGGATCGAGAACCAGATGACGGCCTTGGTGCCGATCTTGTCGCCGATTGGGCCGCCAAGAATAGTCCCGACAGCAGCAGCACCGAGGAACAGGAACAGCATCATTTGCGATTGCTGCACCGAAATGCCGAATTTGTGGATGACGTAGAACGTATAATAGCTGGAGATACTGGCAAGGTAGATGTTCTTGGTGAAGACAAGCAGCGTCAGGATCAGCAGCGATGTAATGACCTTTTTGCGCGGCAGCTTCAGGACCCTGCTGGCGGCTGGCTTGTTTGCGTTGGCGATGCGATAGCGCTGGTACCAGTTGCCGACCTGATAAAGGATGATCATGCCGATCAGAGCGGCAGCGGAGAACCAGGCAATACTTTGCTGGCCGCGCGGCAGAACGATGAAGGCTGCGAGCAAGGGCCCGAGCGCCGTGCCGAAATTGCCGCCGACCTGAAAGAACGACTGTGCCAGACCATGGCGGCCGCCCGAGGCGAGACGGGCCACGCGCGAGGATTCCGGGTGGAAGATCGACGAACCGATGCCGATGAAAGCCGCGCCGGCAAGCAACATGACATAATGCGTGGCAATGGAAAGCAAGCCGAGCCCAACCAGCGAAAAAGCCATGCCGACAGGCAGCGAATAGGGCATCGGTCGCTTGTCGGTATAGGTGCCGACAATCGGCTGCAGCAGCGAGGCCGTGACCTGGAATGTCAGCGTCAGAAAACCGATCTGCTTGAAATTGAGGCCATAAT
>NZ_JBFUMG010000908.1:0-1208 GCF_054049495.1 Phyllobacterium sp. P5_D12
TTTCTGGACGGGGTGGCAAGGGTATTCGCGCGACCGATACTTCGAAAACCGATGAGATTGGCAAGCTCGTATCCTTGTTCCCGGTAGAAGCGTCGGATCAGATCCTGCTTGTCTCCGATGGGGGGCAACTGATCCGCGTGCCGGTTAACGGCATCCGTATTGCCGGGCGCTCCACAAAGGGCGTCACGATATTCAATACAGCCGATGGCGAGAAGGTTGTTTCGGTAGAGCGGATTTCGGAAACCGAAACCGATGAAATCGAGGCTGAAACCGTACTTGAAGGTGAAGTCGTGTCATCGGACACAACAGACGGCTCTGAAGAAATTTAGAGTTGTTTGTTTGCGATCAGTGATCGCGACGGGGATGATAGACACCAAAACGGGAAGTCTTAACCGAGGCTTCCCGTTTTTTGTTCTCTTCGATGATCATGATCAATGCTGAAACCATCATGGCAACCATCATAGCAATGCTTAGAAGAATAAACATGAATTTGTCCCTTCGATCTTGCTGTCTTTCATGGTTAGCAACGTGCTAACTTCGAAATGGTTTCATCTGATTGTTTCACACATAGTTGAGAGAGCCTGAATGCTTGCTGATTGCCACGTTCATCTCCCGTTCATCTGATCGATTGCCGACCATTGAAAGCGCCAGACAAAAAGGCTAGGAAGCGGCATGACAATCGCGATCTATGCGGGATCATTCGATCCCATTACCAACGGCCATATGGATGTCCTGCAGGGCTCGCTCCGGCTTGCGGACAAGGTTTTCGTGGCGATCGGTGTTCACCCGGGCAAAGCGCCGCTGTTTTCGTTCGAAGAACGCGTCGATCTGATCAAGCGGGTTGCGACCGATGTTTTCGGCAAGGATGGCGAGCGGATCGACGTTATCGCATTCGATGGTTTGCTGATCGACGCTGCGCGCAAATATGGTGCGTCCCTGATGGTTCGCGGTTTGCGTGATGGTACCGATCTTGACTATGAAATGCAGATGGCTGGCATGAATGGCAAGATGGCGCCCGAGCTGCAAACGGTATTCCTGCCGGCCGATCCTGCGGTTCGCGCCATTACTGCCACATTGGTTCGCCAGATTGCAGCCATGGGCGGCGACGTCCGGCATTTTGTTCCCGCTCTTGTAGCCGACGCACTCAAGACAAAATTCAAATCCTGACCCCGGAGTTTTCCATGTCCGTATTTCGCACAGCATTGCTC
>NZ_JBFUMG010000909.1:0-1205 GCF_054049495.1 Phyllobacterium sp. P5_D12
GTCGTGCTCGCGTTGCGGCTGACCAGGTGAATGTCGGAAGGGCTTTCGTAGAAGGTGTCTCCCGGTGACAAGGTGACCTCCTTTTCTCCCTTGACCTGCATCACGATCGAGCCCTCGAGGACATAGACGAATGCATTTGCGTCGTGCTTGTGAATTGGTGAAGACCCTCCACCCTCATACACCACCGATATCATCAGGCCCTCCTTTCCGGGATAATTCGGCAGGTCCTTTTGCATGAGGGGCGTGACTTTTGCACCATCTTCAGCAGCAACGGCTGGCAAGGTGCCGAGCACGCAAGCTGAAACCGACACAAACAGCGTTAACAAAGCTGACTTCATTGTCGTAATCCCTTTGGTTGTTGATTCATGTGCGTTCGAAACCTGGGCTAAAGACAGGTTGTTCGATGGTTGGCTCAATTCGGCTGTTGAGAGTGACGGAGCCAATCCTCAAAGCCTACTTTGCCGAGCCGCGCACCGTTGCCGGGCACGATCGACTGATCGTTGAGTTCGGACCCGAAATAACGCGCATGGACATCTGCCTCGACCGTCCGCGGATCGTTGGCCGCTTTCAGATACCGGGCAATGATTTCATTCATGGGAGCGCGCTCGGGRCCCGCAATCTCGATCGTCCCGTTAAGCGGCTTCCCGACGGCTACGTCTGCCATCACGTCGGCAACGTCGTCCGATGCGATGGGCTGGAAGGCCGCAGGAGACAGGCGAGCAACGGTGCCGACGGTTGCTTCATCGGCAATGCCCTTCAGAAATTCCATAAACTGGGTGGAATGAACGATTGTGTATGGAATGGGCGATTCCTTGATGAGCCTCTCCTGGGCAAGTTTAGCTCTGAAGTAGCCATTTTCCGGCAGTCGCTCCGTTCCCWCGATAGAAAGGGCAATGTGGTGCTTTACACCAGCCTTGGCTTCTGCGGCGAGCAGATTGCGGCCCGATGTTTCGAAGAATTCGAGCACAGCCTTGTCTTCCCACGAAGGCGCATTTGCAAGGTCAACAACCACCTCGGCGCCGACCAGCGCATCCGCCAGGCCTTCGCCGGTGATGGTGTTGACACCGGTGTTTGGCGATACGGCGAGAACCTCGTGGCCTTTATTGCGCAGACGTACGGCGGTCTTGGATCCGATGAGCCCGGTTCCACCGATAATAACAATTTTCATAACTTATCTCCTCGTTGTGGCCTTTGAGGCTAGTGAC
>NZ_JBFUMG010000910.1:0-1205 GCF_054049495.1 Phyllobacterium sp. P5_D12
GTCGCGGAAACACCGGTGCCGACGACAGCCGAAATCTCCGTGCTCCGCGACATCAACGCCCGCACCAAGAAAGCGCATGAGGCAGCCTGATGACCGAAGTTTACATATGCGATTATATACGCACGCCCATTGGCCGCTTTGGCGGAGCGCTCTCCTCCGTTCGCGCCGATGATCTTGGCGCAATTCCGTTGAAGGCACTGATCGAACGCAATAAAAGTATCGATTGGGAAGCCATTGACGAAGTGATCTACGGTTGCGCCAACCAGGCTGGCGAAGACAATCGCAATGTGGCGCGCATGGCGCTGCTGCTCGCCGGGCTTCCAGTGAGCGTCCCCGGAACAACCATGAACCGCCTGTGCGGCTCGGGTATGGATGCCGTGATCACTGCCGCCCGTGCGATCAAGGCCGGCGAAATCGAACTTGCGATCGCCGGCGGTGTCGAATCCATGTCTCGTGCCCCTTTTGTAATGCCGAAAGCAGAAAGTGCATTCTCGCGCCATGCGGAAATCCATGACACGACGATCGGCTGGCGTTTCATCAATCCACTGATGCAGCAAGAATATGGCGTCGATTCAATGCCAGAGACTGGCGAAAACGTTGCCGAGGACTTCAATGTATCGCGTGCAGATCAGGATGCTTTTGCCGTGCGATCCCAGCGAAAGGCCGGGGTGGCGATGGCGAACGGACGCCTTGCCCACGAAATCACGCCGGTCACAATTCCGCAGCGAAAAGGCGATGCAATCGTTGTGGATCGGGACGAACACCCGCGTCCCCAAACCACAATCGAGCAACTGGCGAAACTGCCGACGCCGTTCCGTAAAGGCGGGTCAGTTACGGCGGGCAATGCATCGGGCGTCAACGATGGCGCGGCAGCGCTGATCGTCGCTTCCGAAGCCGCCGCGAAGAAATATGGCCTGACGCCGATTGCCCGTATCGCCGGTGGCGCAACTGCTGGTGTACCGCCCCGTATCATGGGTGTCGGGCCGATCGCAGCCTCGGTGAAGCTCTGTGCCCGGCTTGGCATTTCGCCCAAAGATTTCGATATCATCGAACTCAACGAGGCCTTTGCCTCCCAGGGACTCGCGGCACTTCGGGCGCTTGGCATTGCCGATGATGCAGAGTTCGTCAATCCAAATGGCGGCGCCATTGCGCTGGGTCATCCACTCGGCATGAGCGGTGCCCGCATCACAGGCACCGCCGCGCTG
>NZ_JBFUMG010000911.1:0-1205 GCF_054049495.1 Phyllobacterium sp. P5_D12
AGCCGACGCTTAGAAATTGGGATGAAGTTGTATAGGTGATCGTTATCAAGATGAAATCTGTTTGACGGCTTCCCGCCACTGCGTTGCAACGGCCTCTGGTTCTTCGTTCACCAGGATGCAGAAGTGACTAGGGCTTTGCGGTCCCAGAGTGTGAATGGTTGTGTGTTGCGCGTCAGGATATTTCTGGACTGCTACAACGGTATGCGGGTTCACGTAAACTGGCTGCCCTTCGGCGGACATGAACTTGAGCATTTCCTGGTCTCCTGATTTCTGCGTCTTAGTAGTAAGCAACTCAAGAATGACAATTAGGTTAAGCAGTTACAGGACGCACCAATCCTCGTTGATGTCCCGTCCCATGCCACCACAGAGGCATTGCCGTTGTGATGCCAGGATGTCTTTGCGACTAATTGAGTGGGCGAGGGCAACTTTTATTAACGAAGCTGCCAAGTTGTTCAATTCTGGCATCCGGCAGAATCGGGAAATCAAGCGCTGGGTTGGACTGTTGCTCCCGAAAGCTTCAGCCCATGGCACTACTGTCAGCCGCGAGGGAAGTAGTCCACAAGGAATGCCATTGGATCAAGCTTGAGTACATGGCATAACGCGATGATCATTGAGCGCCATGCGGTTGCTGCCGCTCTCGCACTTTGGATTTGCGTGCCTGAAATGCCCATGGATGCACCGAGGTGGATTTGGCTGAGACCAGCGGCCAAGCGGAAGGCCCTCAGCCTTGCGCCAAGGACTTTATCAATGCGGGCTGCTGTCGGTCTGTAATGTTCTCGGTCTGCGCTCCGAAAAATCGCATAATGCCTCGACTGGAACCGAGCTTCAGAAACCGCATTGAGTGGGTATGCGGTTCGAATCTGGTCACGGCGGGCATTTGAAGTCAGGTCTCCGGTACACTGATTATCTGGAATTCGTGGGTGAGCTAGATAACGGATATGCACTATCTACTCATCATTGCGGCCACAGCTACCACTGACCGACGCCATCAAGGCAGCTGAACATGGAAACACTGAGGCTCAATACAACATCGGTGTGATGTGTTCAAAGGGCAAAGGCGTGCCAAAAGATGATGCGCAAGCTGTCCGTTGGTGGTGAAAAGCCGCCGAACAGGGTGACGGTGACGCCAAGCGTATGCTCGACGACATGATCAGATAAAACATAATATTTTCAGAACAATATTAGAGTATAGTCCAATCTATACC
>NZ_JBFUMG010000912.1:0-1202 GCF_054049495.1 Phyllobacterium sp. P5_D12
AACTATAATTGGGACCAGGAGGAATATACCGGCGGGCGCAATTTCGGACACCTTGCCTACGTCGTCGACAATATCTACGAGACTTGCCAAAACCTGGCGGACAAAGGCGTCGTGATCAACCGGCCGCCGCGCGATGGCAACATGGCCTTCATCCGCTCGCCGGATGGAATCTCGATCGAGCTTATCCAGAAAGGCCCCGCGCTACCGCAACAGGAGCCTTGGCTGTCGATGCCGAACACCGGCACCTGGTAAAACCTTAGCTCACGAATACAACTTAAACGCGTACCCGTGCATCGCTTGCGGCGCTCGGGTACGCCAGACAAATTCCTTCCCCGCGCTGCGCTCTCCTGTTATCAAACGACAAAAGAGGAGGACGCCATGAAGGATKTGCTGATCGAGCTTGAGCGCCGCAGGAACATTGCGCGCGAAGGCGGCGGGAAGGTGCGGATTGAGGCGCAGCACAAGCGCGGCAAGCTCACAGCACGCGAACGCATCGATATTTTTCTCGACGAAGGCTCATTCGAGGAGTTCGACATGTTCGTCGAACACCGCTCGACCGATTTCGGCATGGAAGATACGAAATTCGCGGGCGACGGCGTCGTCACCGGATGGGGCACCATCAATGGCCGCACGGTCTTCGTCTTCGCCAAGGATTTTACGGTTTTCGGCGGATCACTTTCCGAAGCCCATGCGGAGAAGGTTCAAAAAATCCAGGACATGGCACTGCGCAATCGTGCCCCTGTCATAGGGCTCTACGACGCCGGCGGTGCCCGTATTCAAGAAGGCGTGGCAGCTCTTGGCGGCTATGCGGAGATTTTCCAGCGCAACGTGCTCGCCTCCGGCGTCATCCCGCAAATCTCCGTCATCATGGGGCCTTGCGCCGGCGGAGACGTCTACTCGCCGGCCATGACCGACTTCATCTTCATGGTGCGCGACACGTCCTATATGTTCGTCACCGGCCCCGACGTCGTGAAGACTGTTACCAATGAAACGGTAACGGCGGAGCAGCTCGGAGGCGCATCGATCCATACGACCAAGTCCTCGATTGCCGATGGCGCCTATGACAATGATGTCGCCGCGCTGCTGCAGATGCGCCGCCTGATCGATTTCCTGCCTGCATCGAATACGGCCGAAATTCCCACGGTCGAGTGCTATCAGTCGATTGACGAAATGGATTACTCATTGGATCGGCTGGTGCCGGA
>NZ_JBFUMG010000913.1:0-1198 GCF_054049495.1 Phyllobacterium sp. P5_D12
GGCTACATGCGCAATGTCCACCCCTATCCCTTGATGGTCGATACCAGGCTCGCGCCGTCGATGGCGGAAGTCATGATCAAGGAACTCAAAAGCGGTGTGATCGACGTTGCGATCCTTTGGGGGCCGATGGCAGGTTATTATGCCAAGGAGATCGATCCCAACCTGACGGTGATTCCCCTGGTCAAGGAAAAGACCGGGCATATGGCATACCGGATCACGATGGGTGTGCGTCCATCCGATCAGGAGTGGAAACGCACGTTGAACAAGGTGATCCGGGAGAACCAGAGTGAGATCAACAAGATCCTGCTCGATTTCCAGGTGCCGTTGATTGACGAGAATAACAAGCCGATCACCCAGTAGCGTGGTTGGGGTGGATGAAGCGAGGTGAAAGACCGGTGCGGAACTGTTCCTGTGCGTTGGCCGTTTTAATTACCGTATTGGTGACGACGGCTTCCGCGGGCGAAACGGCGCCGGAGCCGGCGGATTACAGGACCGAAAACTACAGGGCGCCGGTTCCTGCCACCCTGAAGGGGGCAAAGGTGGTTACCACCGATGAAACCATCGCCCTGTGGAAAGACAAATCGGCGGTGTTCATCGATGTCCTTCCTCACGATCCCAAGCCGGCAAATCTGCCGGCCGGGACCATCTGGAGGGAAAAAGTCCGGGAAGATATCCCCGGGAGCATATGGCTCGCAAATGTGGGCTACGGGATCATCAACAAGGAGACGGAAGCCTATTTTCGCAAAGGGCTGAAGTCTCGGTTGGGCGACGACACGAAAAGAAAGGTGCTTTTTTACTGTATGGCGAACTGCTGGATGTCCTGGAATGCGGCCAAAAGAGCCGTCGAGTGGGGATATAAATCGGTACTTTGGTATCCTCTCGGCACCGATGGCTGGACCGCAGCGAAGCAGCCAACACAGAAAAATGAGCCCTTTTAATTTCAATCTTGCGCCATAACGGCGTATGATAAGGAGAAAGATCAGTCTTTGATCTTTGAGCAGAAGGAGGAAAGCATGAAGAAAACATGGACAAAGCCTACCATGTGTCAGGTTGCTGCCGGTATGGAACTTTCACGTTACCTGCCTGCAGAACTCAAGGCAAAAAAGTAAGATCTGACCCATCGCCCTGCGCGATCTGATCGCGTAGGGCGGCACCTTGTGGTTGTTCGGCCGGAACTTAGGTTTCCGGAAGGAGAGGG
>NZ_JBFUMG010000914.1:0-1195 GCF_054049495.1 Phyllobacterium sp. P5_D12
CAAATTTCCTATTTTCCACACTGATAGAGCTACGCAAGGTCGATCCGGCTCTCCAATTAGTATATATTCGCAAAATAGCTAACTTGGGGCGGGTTAGCACAGCGTTCAGTTATGCCGCGTGCGCGGCGCAGGGGTTCTCATCAATAGTACGGAGTGAAAATTAACGCCGCCCTAGAATAGCGAAGGGGTGCCGTGATTATTTCATACCGACACAAATTCACCTTTCTTCATTGTCCGAAGACGGCAGGAAGTTCCATCAACATGGCTCTTGTCCCGCATTTGGGACCATTTGACATTCTTCTGGGATCGGAAAAAGAGCGTGCCGACATAGGCGCTTTCCCAAATCTCAGGGCGCGTTTCGATGCTGCACAAACTCAACGTATGGCAAGCATTCCGGCGGCGCTGGCAATCAATGCAAAATGGTCAAAGCGTGCAATTGGCCTGCAAAACAAGCGATATCAAGGGCATTTTGGACCGATTGCAGATCATCCGAGCGCGGAACAAGTTCGATCGTTCGATGAGGAAGCCTGGAAGAGCCACTATAAATTCACCTTCATTCGCAATCCTTATAAAAAGATAGTTTCAATGTACCTCTACCTGACAAGGAAGTCCGCTGCGACCCGCGATCCCTTTTCTGTCTTTGTGAGGAATATGACGGAGCGAAGGGGTTCGTTCGCGGCTTGGCATCATCTGATGGATTCTTGGCCGATTTACACCATCAATGATCGCGTAGCAGTCGACTTTATAGGACGCCATGAGAGTCTTGCGGCCGATTTCGACTCATTGTGTGATCAACTCAATATATCGCAACCGAAGCTCGGTGCGGCCAAGGTTGCTCAGAAATATGATTTCCGCGAATTCTACGATGCAGAAACACGCAATGTGGTGCATCGGCATTGCGAACGCGAAATTGATCACTTCGGTTATAGATTTGACGATTGAAGAAGCTCAACGCGTCTCTCAAATGCAAAAAACCCCGCCTAAAACGGGGTGAATTAGCCGGGTCCGCAGAAATTGGCGCGGAAAATTCATGTCATCATGATTTTCTTCGCCGCTATAGGCAAGCGCTTTTTTCTGGCAGCCCTGACCGGCAGGCCGATAGTTATCTGTGAAACGGTCTGGATATCCACTCGATCGAGCTGGCAAGGCCGATACCGAGTGCCGTGCAGGCAATCCCAACAACGACGCATAGTCG
>NZ_JBFUMG010000915.1:0-1188 GCF_054049495.1 Phyllobacterium sp. P5_D12
CCTTTTCCGTCGACCCAAACCTGCCCGGCCTCATTGCCGCTGAGTCAGTGCTTGCTGAACTGCTTGGCAGTAACCCCTTGCGCGTTGCCATGGGTGCAACCATCCCGATCGGCACGGCATTCCGTAAGCATCTCGGCGCGGAGGCCATCTACTTTTCGTTCTCCACCTCGGACGAAGACTATCACGCGCCGAATGAATTCTTCCGGTTGTCGAATTTCCGCACGGGTCTTATCGCGTGGGCAAGATTACTAGGCCGGCTTGCCGATCACCCGAAGCTTGAGCCGACCATGAGGATCTGAAAATCTGTGCCTTTTGTTGTCGACAGCCATTCAATTGGGTCCGCTCAGCTCCAAAGGAGACTTCGGCTATATCGATGGTGCAACGATGATTATGGCTGGCCGCAGTAGTGCGCTGTTGCTGTTCCTATGGTCTGGAACTTGCCGTTGCTCGTTACCGTTGTTGCGCAGATTGTCGTTTTGGGATTCCACCAGTATGTGGTTGAACCTTGCTGCTGCGTAAATGCATAGCCTCGCGCCCGCATCTGGCTTTGAGCGCGAGTGGCAGGCGCATTTACAAGATCGGCAATATCAACTGGCGCGCCCCCTGTAGTGGTAGCGGTCGCATCCATGGCGGGCGGCACCGTTGAAGCTGGCACGCCGTCGGTGTCTTCGCCGGTCGACTGACATCCTGCAAGTGTTGTCGCCAGTATCGATATTGCAATTGCAGCACGCATTCGAACGAGCATTCTGTTCCCCCGGCTTTTATGGTTGCTGGTCACATCAAGGTGCTGGATTTAAAGTAACAGTTGTAACTCCTCCGGCGAAGTTGATGCCCTCCTGTCCCTCAACCGCAATGGGTTGTAACGAAAATGCTTTGCCCGTGCCGCCTACAAGAATATTCGCTCCGGCGCCGGGGCCAACCGAAGCGTTTGCTCCGACTCCAGCATAAGTACCCGCGAGCGCCCCCGCCTGAAGTCCGCTGGTCGCAGCAACGACGCCCCAGATCAGGTGCCCCGACGCGACTTCGCCGAGTGCGATCCCAAATTCGTCGATTGATCCGGTGTAATTGTCGGTATTACCGCCTTTGTCCGGCTTGAATGTGCAGGAGAGTTTTTGCTTCTCCACGACAAACATGCCTATCCCTTTAGACACATCGCAGGCGAGCATTCCAATCTGGGCAGATTCCGCA
>NZ_JBFUMG010000916.1:0-1186 GCF_054049495.1 Phyllobacterium sp. P5_D12
CTATTGCGCCGACCGCTATCGMTCGTTCAATCCTGAGACGGGTACATTCCGCGGCTATGACGGACGCGATTATTTCTGCAACGCCAACTGATTTGTAATCATTCGCGTTTGACGAGCCGCCGGTCATCCGGCGGCTCTTTTTATGCTTCATTCAAGAATGGGTTGGTGCGGCGTTCTTCGCCAAAGCGGCCTCCGGGGCCATGTCCGCAGATGAAACCGATGTCGTCACCGAGCGGCAAGAGCTTGGTCTTGATGGAGTTGATCAGCGCGGCATGATCGCCGCGTTCAAGGTCTGTTCGCCCCACCGAACCATTGAAGAGCACATCGCCAACATGTGCAAATTTCGCCGCCCTGTTAAAATAAACGACATGGCCGGGTGCATGACCCGGACAATGCAATACTTCAAAGATATGCGATCCGAAAGATACGGTATCACCATCGTTCAGCCAGCGATCCGGCATACAATTGCGGACCTTGTCCGTGATGCCATATTTCAACGCCTTGGATTCAAGGCTGTCCAACAGAAACCGATCGGCTTCATTTGGCCCGATAATTTCGACGCCCAGTGCATCCTTCATATCCATTGCACCGGCAGCGTGATCGATATGCCCGTGTGTGATCCAGATTGCCTCAATCGTGATGCCATTTGAACGGATGACATTCAATATTTGATCGTTGTCGCCGCCCGGATCAACGAGCACGCCATGCTTGCCCTCGCTGTCAAAAAGGATCGTGCAATTCTGCTGGAAGGCCGTGACGGGAATAATACCGGCCTGCAATTGTCCCATTTCACCAACATCCTATGCGATACATTACTTGGATCAATATGTAGGACAATAACGACTCAAATGAAAAGGGCGGCCGTGTGCCGCCCTCGAAAACAGTTGATTTCGTTGTTAATGATATCGATCAGGCCTTTGCCATCGAATTCTTGATGAAGCCGACGATTGCAGTCAAGATGATACCACCGACACCACCGCCGGCTACCTGACCGATGATCGATCCGATATCAAGCCCGGAGGACGCCGCCGCATTTGCTACCACCTCGGCACCGCCTGCGCCAAGGAATTGCGTCAGGTAACCACCAACAAGGCCGCCGATACCACCAGCAACTGTGTTTCCGGTCGTACCGAGACTCAGGTTTTTTAGAAGACCGCCGACAATATTTCCGCCGACACCACCCGAG
>NZ_JBFUMG010000917.1:0-1186 GCF_054049495.1 Phyllobacterium sp. P5_D12
TCCGTGACGGTTCGGCCAATCCCGATGCCAATAATAATGCCCTGATGGACAAGATCATCTGGGTGCCGGAAGACGAGGCCGAGCCCGCATGGACGCGCGGCGGCTCCTATCAGGCGGTGCGCATCATCCGCAATTTCGTCGAACGCTGGGACCGCACGCCGCTTGGGGAGCAGGAACGCATCATTGGCCGCAAGAAGGCGACCGGCGCACCGCATGGCGGCGGAAATACCGAGCATGATGTGCCGGACTATTCCAAGGATCCGGAAGGGACGGTAACGCCGCTCGACGCGCATATAAGGCTCGCCAATGTTCGCACGAAGGCTTCCGAGGCAAACCTCATTCTTCGCCGCCCGTTCAATTATTCGAACGGAGTGAGCAAATCCGGCCAGCTCGAACAGGGGCTCCTGTTCATCTGCTACCAGGCGGATCTGGAGAAGGGCTTCATCACGGTGCAGCGCCAGCTCGATGGCGAACCGCTCGAGGAATACATCAAGCCGATTGGCGGCGGCTTTTTCTTCACGCCACCCGGCCCGCAGGACGAAAGCGATTTTGTCGGCCGGACATTATTGGAAGCGGCGGGTCACGACGTGGTCCGCAAATCTTAAGGGGACTAAGGATGAAACTGAAACTTGTACTGTCTGTCAGCCTGTTGACACTTGCAGCTGCAGCTTTGCCGCGAATGGCAAATGCCGAGGTTGCGCCGCTCGATCTCGTTCAACCAATTGCCGACTACAAGATCTACGTGTCGGAAAACCTTGAAACACTCGTGACCGACACCAAGGCATTCACGGATGCGGTCAAGGCAGGCGATGTGGACAAGGCCAAGTCGCTCTTCGGTTCGACGCGCATGAGCTACGAAGCGATCGAGCCGATCGCAGAGTTGTTCAGCGATCTCGATGGTTCGATCGATTCGCGCGCCGACGACCACGAAAAGGCGGAAAAGGATCCGGAGTTCACCGGTTTCCACCGTATCGAATATGGCCTCTTCACCGAAAACAGCACCAAGGACCTCGGACCATTTGCCGACAAGCTGATGGCCGACGTGACCGAGCTCAACAAGCGCATTACCGATTTGACCCTGCCACCCGAGAAGGTTGTCGGGGGTGCGGCCGCGCTGATGGAAGAGGTTGCGGCGACCAAGATTTCGGGTGAAGAAGACCGCTACAGCCATACCGATCTTTGGGAC
>NZ_JBFUMG010000918.1:0-1183 GCF_054049495.1 Phyllobacterium sp. P5_D12
TCGCTGTTCGGCGGCGGCGGCTTCTTCGGCATCACGCTGGACCCGCACGGCATTCAGATACTCGAAGCATCGTTCGAATTTGGTG
Source organism: Phyllobacterium sp. P5_D12 (assembly GCF_054049495.1). Lineage (NCBI taxonomy): Bacteria > Pseudomonadati > Pseudomonadota > Alphaproteobacteria > Hyphomicrobiales > Phyllobacteriaceae > Phyllobacterium > Phyllobacterium sp. P5_D12. The sequence goes on from NZ_JBFUMG010000918.1 coordinate 86, forward strand.
CAAGCATCTCGATCGATCTTGGTGTCGCCTCAGGCGGGGTGCACGTAATGGCGGGCATTTATTTCCGCATGGAAAACGATGCTTGTTCGCTCACCGGCTATTTCCGGCTCGGCGGATATGTCAGCGTGCTCGGACTCATATCGGCGTCACTCGAGCTTTATCTGGAACTTCGCTACGAGTTTGAGAGCGGCAAGTGCGTTGGCAAGGCCCAGCTCACGATTGAAGTCGAAGTCTTCATGTTCTCTACAAGTGTAACCGTGAGCTGCGAACGCAAGTTTGCCGGAGCAAATGGCGATCCGACATTCCGCGATCTGATGGGTATCGATGCGGCATTGCCCATCGAGGACGAACTCGCTCTTATCGCCGTCGATACTGATTATGCGTGGCGCGAATATGTCGAAGCGTTTGCGTGAGGGGACCCATGACACAACAAACCATTCTCTGGACCGTAGTGCCTCACGGACGTGTTGAAGAAGGCCAGTTTGAGGGTCACCTGCGTGTGTCGATTATTGCGTCCCCGCGGCTAACGCCTCAGGCGGCTGACGAGCAGGTACTGAAAGCGTTTCCGGAATGGGTGAATTGGCCGAACACGCTCACGAAGGTCAAGTTCATTCTGCGTATCGGGCAGGAGGCTGTCGAACTTCGGCCTGTCAGCGAGAGCGACCCTGACCTTTGGGCAAAGCTCTTCTCCAAAAAGACACCGGTCAGCGGCTATGTCTTCAAGGATATGAGCAAGGTTAACCTACGGTCATTTTCGATACGGAATGTTCTCGGCACCGTGCGCAAACACTATAAGGCGCTCGCTATTCAATCGACGGGGACGCCTCCCACTCTTTTGCCATGGGCAGATGCGCATCCGGACCTCAAGGGAATGTTGGGGGATCTTGGCACGCGAACCGAGAAGATCAAATTTGCAGATCGGGCGATCGAAGTGTTGCTCCCCGGGTTCAACCGGTTCTTCGACGACGATAATCGCCGGGGCGTTGAGCATAGTTTGCGCGAAAGCGTTTTTGGCAGCAAGAGCACCTACCGTGCCGAGGCTGTCGCGACGGATGTCGATGAGCAGGGCAACCCCATGCACGGCGCGCAGTTTCCGGT
>NZ_JBFUMG010000919.1:0-1169 GCF_054049495.1 Phyllobacterium sp. P5_D12
GCGTATGCCACCAACAGCCGAGCGCGGGCAACATCTTCACAGGTCCCGGCGGCTGATGGCTTAGACTTCCGAACATCGAGGGAATGCCAATACCCCAGAAAGACTGGTCAGCAGCCCGGCCATGGCGACGCCCGGCATGTTTCTGGCCGCTGATGGCTTCGACTGCATCGAAAGCCACTGCCTTCAACTCATCGACTACACTTGAGTTGGTGAGCACGCTTGCTCCTTCACCGCCCGTCGAGTCCACATTGACGTGGGCGATACAGCGCTGCTCCAGCTCGTTCCAATACTCATCCGCATACCATGCCGAACCCGAATAGCGCCCATGCGAGTGGCCCGACCAGAAGCAGATGCGGAGTCCTCTGCGCCATTCGCCGCGATGAGCGGCAAGCAGGCGCGCAGCCTCCAGCATCGTCGCATTGGCGCCGCCATTATCCATGACACCGTAGTGCCATGTGTCGTGATGGCCCGAGAAAAGCACAAACGGCTCATCTGCTTGGGCGGCTAAGGAACTCAATTCGGCGACCAGCAGAGGTGTTTTGCGCCAACCAGTATCGACCTCGGCCTGCATGGAAACATTGACTGTCTTCCCTAGCTGGCAGCGCGCCCGCAGCTTCGCCCCTTCGTCATTCGGTACGGAACAGATGACCGTTGACGGGAGATTTGAACGTGTATGCTGTGATGGGCTGCCCCAAACAGGCGACACACACATTTCGTAGAGATGTTCGTTAGGACTAATATGAAGCTGGCCGATTGCCTGGGCAGCGCTGGCAAGCGCAGCAACCTCTTCGGTCGCTATGCCATCGACAAGGACGACTTTTCCGGAAACTTTCGCAGCGCTGAACTCCGCCGCTGTGCCTTCGCCCACGTAGACAAGTTCAGCCGAAACGCCGGGTGTGGAAACGGACATGGAATGGGTGATGCAGCGCAGCATCCTGCCATCCACAATGACACGTGCCCTGCCCGGTAAACTGATATAGGCATCATGCTGGATAAGCTTGGTATCATAGCCATAACCCTCCATTTGCGCTTGCAGATAGCGGAAGCTTTCAAGTTCTTCAGCCGTGCCGGACAGTTTTACTCTCCGCGAAAACTCGCGAATATGTTCCATCAGTTTGTCCGTGTCCGGTTCAAAGCCTGTCTCAGACATCCGTGTTCTCCGGCAATGG
>NZ_JBFUMG010000920.1:0-1168 GCF_054049495.1 Phyllobacterium sp. P5_D12
TCACAAAGCTGAACCTGGGATACAGACGCAGGAAGCGCAACTCGGGAACGGCGCGTTCATCACGGAGTCATTCGGGGGTGCATGGAACGATCCGGCAAACTAGACGGTAAGACATATTGTTTCGGTGACTATCGGTTCATTCCAAACCGGCAACTGTTGATGCTTGGCGACAACCCGCTGCGGGTGGGAGCCCGTGCTCTCGATCTGCTCCACCTGCTCCTCATCCACGCGGGGGAAGTCGTCGGCAAGGATCAGCTGATGAGCTTCGTCTGGCCGGACACCTTCGTGCATGAAAGCAATCTGAAGGTCAACATCGCCGCCTTGCGCCGTGCTCTTCGGCTACGGTCCTCAGGACTATCGTGCATCGCCACTGTAAGCGGCCGCGGCTATCGCTTTGTCGCGCCGCTGCGTGTCTATGGAGGAGATCACTCGCCGTCTGCTTTCGATTCTGGCAAGGCGGTAGCGAGAGAACTGCCGAACATCGCGCCGATCATTGGTCGCGATCAAGTAATCGCCGCGCTCGAAGCCAAGCTTGCGACGGAAAAATTAGTGACTGTTGTCGGCCCGGCCGGAGTCGGCAAAACGACCGTCGCATTGGCCACAGCGAGCCACCTTCTGAAACGCTATGACGATGGTGTTTGCTTCGTAGATCTCGCCACCATCGGTGACCCACAGCTTGTAGCCGCGACGATTGCGGCTTCGCTGGGCGTTAGCGGCAAATGGACCAATGTGCTTGCCGGCATCGTCGAAACATTGCGGGATTGCGAAATGCTGCTTGTGCTCGACAATTGCGAGCATGTTCTGAGCACGACATCCGCCATCGCGGAGCATCTGAGGCTGGCGATTCCCAGCATCCACATCATTGCGACGAGCCGGGAACCGCTCCGCTCGCGGTCCGAGAATGTCTATCGTTTGTCTCCGCTCCCATATCCAGACGAGAACGGTGGCACCAACCGAAAGGATGCCCTGGCTTTTGCTGCCGTCGAGCTCTTTGTCAGGACGGCACATGAGGCGTGTGGCTACGTGTTAGATGACATGGATGCCCCTAAGGTGGCGACCATTTGCCGACGTCTCGACGGCATCGCGCTTGCGATCGAACTCGCCGCGTCGAGGCTGGCGACTATGGATCTGGCAACCTTGCTCGGTCTTCTCGAACGCAGCTTTGAGC
>NZ_JBFUMG010000921.1:0-1167 GCF_054049495.1 Phyllobacterium sp. P5_D12
GCTCGCAGCGCTTCCTCGCGTTGGTCGACTTGTTCGTTGAACTTCGCGTGAAGCAGAATCAGCGCAAATTCTTGTGCCCGCGTYGCGCTCTTTTGTATCTGCAGAATGCCGGACAACATCGAGTGATCGAATTCGTCCACCGGCCAAAGCGTTGATAAAATGCTGTCTTCGGTCTCGTCGCCCTGGAAGCCAAAGTGCGAATAGAAAGCCTGGCGACGCAGATCATCGTGACCGACTTCACCGATAAATTGCGTCAGATCATGCCGTTTGTTTACTGCCTCGTCGAGCAGTTGCTGCAGACCAAACTCTCCGGCGGCATCGAGCACATCGGCAAAAGCCGCGGCAAGCTCCGTGTTATGGTCAAGGCGCGCCGCCTGCAGAAGTTGGCGACGCGCTTCGCCGACCAGCGCGACCTGCATCATGTCATCCATCAATTCAAAATGGCCGGCAATATTGGCCTCGAGCGGGAATTGATGGAGGATCGCTTCACAAAAGGCGTGGATGGTCTGAATCTTGAGGCCGCCCGGCGTTTCCAGCGCCCGTGCAAACAGACGTCGCGCTTGCGCCAGCCGTTTCGGCCCGGGGCGACTGCCATCGATCTTCTCGATGGTCTGGGCCAACGCACCTTCGTCCAATGTTGCCCAATCGGACAATCGCGCAAAAACACGGTTCTGCATGACCGCTGCTGCCGCCTTGGTGTACGTCAAGCAAAGAATCTTGGAAGGATCGGTTCCGTCGAGCAGTAGGCGAATGACGCGTTCGGTCAGTACATGCGTCTTCCCCGACCCGGCATTGGCCGAAACCCAGACGGAATCCTTCGGATCGGCCGCCTTGTTTTGGTTGGCAATTGTTTCTCTCGGAATGTTGCGCGGCGTCTTCATTCGCCGTCTCCGCTATCGTCAGCGCCGCCCGCCGACCATTCCAGCACACGCGCGAGATGATCGTAGTCCCCGGTCAAATCGCTTTCCTTGAATGGCAGTGCCCGCGAAAGGTAGCCTTTGTGCGGGTCGCGATAAGCGGTGAGCAACTCGGTCAGGCGATGCCACGAAAGCTCGCCAAGCTCCGGACCTGACTTTTCGCTGCTATTGGAGCCGCTACCAATCTTCAGGATCGATTCCGGATCAACCTTGCCGTTGGGACGGAGCCGCACATAGAGCAGATCTGCAG
>NZ_JBFUMG010000922.1:0-1166 GCF_054049495.1 Phyllobacterium sp. P5_D12
CGCCCAGACGGCACGAAATGTAACATTCATGCGGCTTTTTCTTTTTGCTGTCCGTTGTCGTTCGCCACAAGCACCGAAATTGCGCGCAGGAAGGCATGCTTACCGGCCTTATCGGCATACCTGCCTTTGTAGCCAAGTCGAATACCAATATCGGTAAAGGTCGCGTTGGATAGTGCCTCTTCCAGTACACGCGCCTCCGCTTCAGGCAATTCTAGCTTCTCGTATTGCTGCACCAATGGTATCGCGCCCCTTGATGAGGTCTGCTTCGCGCCAACCACACCGCCAAGCCACAGGGCGCCACGAGCAATGGCAGGAGGGCATTTCTGGACGGGTGGCAGCTTCTTGGTGTTGGCATAGGCTTCGGCAAGCACTTTGGCGTTTGTGAAGGCCCGTGCCATCGCCTCCTCGTCTTCAGGCGATTGCGACTCTACAGGCGGACGCACGGGCATTCCGATCGGCGCAGCGCGGACAGATACTGGCCTGTGTTCTACAGGCACGCCGCGTAGTTCCAAATATCCGAGCTTGCGCTTGGTACTAAGGGTGGGAACCGTCACTGCGTTGGGTAACGCCAAGCGTACGATGCGCTTCTTCGTCTTCCCGCCACGTGGTTTGAGCGTCTCTACCTTTGGCGCTACGTACACGTTTTTCCCGTCGCGCTTCACGGTTTTATATGAAACCATCAGACCGGAGGCGCGCGCTTGTTCGCGCCTGACAGGATTGCTGTCAAACACAAGCTCGCCTATTACAGTGACATTCCCGTAAACGCCTATTACGCCCTTAGAGAGCTCGCATTGCTCCTGAATATATTCGAGGGTTGGCTAGGTTTCGTGCAGGTACTCGATGCTTGGCTTGCCTGGCGTCTCGTCGTTTACGTCGACGGCTGTCTCACGTTCGAATGTGTGCACGTTGTCATTGGCGGCTAAGGGCGCCCTGGCTTTTGAGTACTGAACCAGAGCCAAGCCGGACTCTGCGTCTTCTTTAATGAGCCAGGTTACGAGGCGTGCGCCTCCACGAAATCGATATGTGCTCATGCGTAAAGTGTCATTTTGGCGGTTCCTTTTTTTGAGCCAGCGTCATTGCCGACGTTTCTACAGTGTCTGGTAAATATGAGATCGCGCAATCAAATGCGTGAATGTATCCCCTCTATACTGTGAGCAGATGATAAC
>NZ_JBFUMG010000923.1:0-1165 GCF_054049495.1 Phyllobacterium sp. P5_D12
CAATTCTTCGGCGTAATGGCGTCCTGAATTCCGTTTTGATGGAGAGCGGTGCAATCAGCGAACCGCTCGAACTCGTCTACAATCAGCTCGGCGTAATCATCGGCATGGTCCATTATATGATGCCCTTTGCCATCTTGCTGCTCTACACCAATCTGACCGACATCGACCAGCGGATCATCCAGGCTGCCCGCTCGCTCGGAGCCCGGCCGGCAACGATCTTCCTGCGCGTCTGGTTGCCGCTAAGCCTGCCCGCCATCGCCATCACAACGCTGTTCATCGTGATCTTTTCGCTTGGCTTCCTGGTGACACCGGCAATCCTCGGCGCCGGTCGCGTACTGATGGTTGCGGAATACATCTCGGTACAGATCTCGAGCACGCTCCGCTGGGGTGTGGCGACGGCGCTGTCGACCATGCTGCTTGTCGTCGTCGGGCTGTTGGTTGCCGTTGCAATGCGCAACCCGGCGCTCCGCGCCGCCTTCGAAGGAGGCCGCAAGTGAAACAACGGCTGCGCCATATCGTCGAAAGCTTCCTGCCGCGCCTGCTTGCCTGGCTGTTGCTCGCCTTTCTCTTTGTGCCGGTGCTGGTGGTCATTCCGGTCGCCCTGACCGATCGCGACTACCTGTCGCTGCCGCAGGATGGACTATCGCTCGATCACTTTCGCGCCCTGCTCAACTGGCGCGCCGGCTGGCTTCCTGCGATTTTCACCAGCTTTGCCATTGCCGTCATATCGAGCCTGATCGCTACGGCTGTCGCGACAGCATATGCCATCGGTGCCTGGRTTTATGTTGGCCGTTGGCCCGGCATTCTGAGGATTATCCTGCTGTCGCCGTTGATCATCCCGCCGGTGATCTATGCCGTCGGCATGGTCAGGCTGTGGTCGCGGCTTTCGCTACTCGACAGTTGGGTCGGCGTCACCATCGTCCATGTCGTGCTTGCACTGCCGCTGGCCGTCCTCGCAATCGGGGCGTCGCTTAGCAACCTCGATCCGCGCCTGGTTCAGGCTGCCCGTTCGCTCGGCGCCCGTCCCCTGACGGTGTTCGGTTGGGTGATTGTTCCGAACATCATCCCCGGCATGATTGCCGGCGGCATCCTGGCGATCATCGTCTCCTGGGATGAAATCACCGTGACTTTGTTCATCACAAGCCGCCGTCTCGTGACGCTGCCG
>NZ_JBFUMG010000924.1:0-1157 GCF_054049495.1 Phyllobacterium sp. P5_D12
GTGCCGGCTATTCGGTTCTGCAGAATGAGCGGGGCAATCTCGACGTTGTCGGCGGCCTGAGGGTCTGGCACGCCAGCACCGACATCTCGTTCAGCGGCGGCTTGCTCGACGGTGGCCCTAGAAGCGACGGGGCGACTTGGGTCGACGGATTGGGTGGCGTGCGCGGCAAATATTCGATCACCGACAAAGTGTATTTCACCGGGTGGGGCCTGGTCGGCGGCGGTGGTGCGAACGTCGACTGGGATGTTGCAGGCGGCATCGGCTATAGTTTCAACGACAAGGTATCAGCCGTCGCAGGTTATCGCGCGCTTGGTGTCGACTACAGCGATGACGGATTCGTCCTCGACGTCGTCCAGCAAGGGCCGATCTTCGGCGTCGTCATGCATTTCTAACGTCACGCCACTGCCTACATCCTCGACGCAAAGTTCATGGCGCATCAAGAAGGCGTGAACTTTGCGCGAGGTAACTTTAGTAGCAAGGTGGAAGTGGATAGTAGCCACATTGCGGGTAGTAGTATGGATTGGCAGCCGCCGCTCCTATGGCAGCACCCGCCACCGCGCCTGCTGCAACCGCACCGCTGCCATACCACGCTCCATGATAGACCGGAGCATGCCAGTAGTTCCCGCTGACGTGGGCAACATTGACGTCACCGACATGGGCGTAGCCTCCATGGAAATCTCCTGCAGCAAAGTCGCCGCCACGGAACCCGCCTCCGCCAAAGTTCCCACCTCCGGCAAACCCGCCTCCATGGAAACCACCGCCGCCGAAACCGCCGCCTCCGCCAAATCCGCCACCGAAATGATCGATGAAAAGCGCTGCTGGTCCAGTCCCACCATCCAGGCTTCCTTCGAGAACCGTAACGTCGAATGTGAGATTGACGCCGTCGAGCTTCGGAGATTTGAGCGTGACCACAGCGTCACTCACACCTGATCCGTCGCCGCCCAGCACGGATACCGTGGCATTCGGCGGATCAATGGCAAAGTTGTCCTTGCCCTCGTCCCACTGCATGATGAACTGTTCGGTGGCGACATGTCCTGCGGCCCGCACCGGACGGTCGGCAAAGACGATGGAATTCGCCGACACCCCGGTGAGCACCAGCTTGCCGCCATCGAGCTTGGCACCTGCCGAATTGATGACTGCCAGTGATGGCACAGGGC
>NZ_JBFUMG010000925.1:0-1155 GCF_054049495.1 Phyllobacterium sp. P5_D12
ACCCCAGCCTATATGACCGATGACGATATCCGGCTGTTCGCCATGGCGCACCATCGCATCGAATGTCTCCGCAACACGGTGACCAATGCGGACATGGTGGTCAGGAATGCCCAGATGCCTGGCCATCCGGGCATCAGCCCGGGGGCCAAGTTCTGCACGGTGCAAGATCACGCGAACCGACGGGAGGCGCCGGTCCACTGTCTCACAAATAAGGCTGACGTCATGCCCGCTCGTTGCGAGATGCTCAGCCAAAGCTGCGAATTGGCCAAAACCACGCCTGTGAACAAAAGCCACATGCATGAGATCAGCCCCTTCCGGKACTCAAAACACTGATCGAAGTTGAGTTAGATGCCATAACGCGCGGCATTGCCCCAAACCAGTTCGAGCCTGTGCAGCGTCTGGAACGCGATTTCGAGATTGCGGAGATCATCGGCATCCCTGGCAAGAACACGATTATATGCCCCGCCAGCGTCACGCAGATTGGCGCAAAGCTGCTCTCCCTTTTCTGTCAGTCGAATCCTTGCAGACCGCTTGTCCCGTTGAGATGCGACCCTGTCGATGTAACCCCCATCGGCAAGCTGCTTCAGGTAGTAGGAAATGTTTGAGCCGACATAGTGCCCCCGATCCAGCAATTCCCCAACAGAAAGTTCGACGTCGCCGATAGCCATCAGGACCATCGCCTGTGCCGGACCGACGTCTTCAATCCCCAGTTTCGTCATTTCTGTTCTGAGCAGACTGGCGAAACGGCGATTTACCCTCTCAATCATTCGAGCTAGCTCGAAGTGTGTAACTACGACTGTATGAATTGGGTGGTGTCTATGGCTCTGTTTTTCCGTGGTAATTTCGGGGAAATCGGCGGCGTAATATCCATCAATAGATGTTTCGACTTCCACTCCTTCGTGCAGAAGTTTTTGTATCATCTTGGTCTCCATGGTCATTTTACTTCAAATTTTGAAGTAAGTTGCGAGTGTATTTTCCGGTCTCCTTCGCTTTTTCCCCCGTCATATGATCTTTTTTCTGTCACATTCTGCACGGTATTACTTTACTAGTCTCTGGTCTTAGACCAAGGTCGTAGGGGCTAACTGGCAGCTGTGTCATTTCCAAGGCAGATTACACATGAATGATACTCGTCAAATCGATGCAAATGGCAAGAGC
>NZ_JBFUMG010000926.1:0-1153 GCF_054049495.1 Phyllobacterium sp. P5_D12
CTCGAAACCAATGGCCCGGAGCTCGAGGCCTTGACGCGCGAGAACATATTGCAGCCGGTCTCCTCACCGACGTTCAACCAGATATTACCCTCCGCCCTCTTCGAGCATCGAAGCTGGATCGGAACGCGGCTCAACGTCATCACGTCGGCGTACAATACCAATCTGGTGCAGGCCRCTGATGTACCGAAGACGTGGACCGACTTCCTGAACCCGGCGTTCAAGGGCAAACTGGGCATTGAGGCCGAGGACTTCGACTGGCTCGCCGCCGTGGTGAAGAACTTTCCTTCGGAAGCCGAGGGAATCGATTTCTTCAAGAAACTTGCCGCCACCAATGGTCTTTCGGTACGCAAGGGTCACACGTTGCTGACCAATCTTACAGCGTCCGGCGAAGTGCCTATGTCGATGACCGTCTACCAGTACAAGGCGCAGCAACTGAAACAGGACGGCGCCCCGATAGAATGGTTTGGCATCGCGCCCATTCCGGCTCGCGTCAATGGCATCGGGGTTTCACGTCATTCGACTCATCCGCACGCGGCGCTCCTTTTCTATGAGTTCGAACTGACCGATGCTCAATCGATCCTGGCGAAGCGCGGCTTCACTCCGACGAACACATCGCTGTTTCCTTTGCCAGAGAATCTCAAGCTCAGCGTGATCGATTCAAAAATCGTCCTCGATGAGGGGAAGAAATGGCGGAACGTCTTCGACGAAGTCGTTTCTGCAAAGCCATAGAATAGTTGAGCGGCTATGTCGCTCATGACCGCCTCTCCARCCAAATTGCTTTTCTTCCAGGATCATGAACCAGTCTCAAGCAGCCGAAACCGCAGTGATCTCTACTCCCTCCGGCGAGAGCGTCGGGGGGAGATCCTATCTTGAGGCATGGGTAATAACGACGGGGCACGCGCTGACCCATTGGTATCCGGCCACATTTTATCTGTTGTTGCCTGTAATCGGAAAAGAGCTCGGTCTGAGTTACAGCGAGATCGGTACCGTTCTCACGGTCCAGTACATTGCCGGAGCTCTGTCCAATATTCCGGGTGGTCTCGTTGTCGATGCGATCGGCCGCAAGGGGCTTCTGATTGCTCTGTCACTTTTCTGGATCGGTTTTCCTTACCTTATCATGCGCTTTACCAACGCCTATTGGATGCTTGTTGTC
>NZ_JBFUMG010000927.1:0-1149 GCF_054049495.1 Phyllobacterium sp. P5_D12
GAAACAACTGGCCTCGACCGGCTTGATGACCGGGTCATAGAGATCGGTGGCGTTGAGCTTATCAACCGGTTCCCTACCGGACGGACATTCCATGTCTACATCAATCCCGAAGGGAAGGTCATCCATCCTGATGCGCTGGCCGTGCACGGTATCAGCAATGACAAGCTGGCCGATAAGCCGCTTTTCGCCGGGATACTCCATGACTTTCTCGATTTTATCGATGGGGCGAAATTGATTGCCCACAATGCGACATTCGATATGGGCTTCATCAATGCGGAGCTCAACCGGCTCGGTCATCCGCCGATTCACAATGACCGCGTAGTGGATACACTGGCGCTGGCGCGGCGAAAACATCCGATGGGGCCGAATTCGCTCGACGCCCTCTGCAGGCGCTATGGTATCGACAACAGCCACCGCACGATGCACGGCGCTCTCCTGGATTCGCAGCTCCTGGCCGAAGTCTATATTGAGCTGATCGGCGGCAAACAGGCTGCACTTGGCCTTACGATTGCCGAACAGGCAAACAACCGGCAGCCTGGCGATGTTTCAGGAACGATTATCATTTCCCGCCGGCCAATACCGCTTCAACCTCGTTTAACCGAGGCTGAGAAAATGGCCCACGCGCACCTGGTTGAAAAGATTGGCGACAAGGCCATCTGGAACGAACGCACAGCTTCTGCTGCTTGAATAAAAAACCCGGGCTAGATCCGGGTTTTTCAACTTTAATTAGCCTTAGCTCAGCTGACTTGCGCCTTGGCCTGCTCTTCGGCCATGCGCTGCTGGAACATTTGCGCGAAATCGATCGGGTCGATCATCAGCGGCGGGAAACCGCCATTGCGTGTGGCTTCTGCAATGATCTGGCGGGCGAACGGGAACAGCAGGCGCGGGCATTCGATGAACAGCAGCGGCAGGAGGTGTTCCTGCGGGAAACCGACAAGCCTGAAAACACCGCCATAGACGAGTTCGGCATTGAAAAGGACATCTTTGCCTTCGCTCGCCTTTGCTGACAGCGTGAGAACGACATCAAAATCGTTTTCGGCGATCGGATTGGCATTGACGTTGACATTGATGCTTATACCGGGTGCATTTTCGCGCGGACGCAGCGACAAAGGAGCGCCGGGGCTTTCAAAAGAAAGGTCCTTTACATAC
>NZ_JBFUMG010000928.1:0-1148 GCF_054049495.1 Phyllobacterium sp. P5_D12
GGTACAAGCCATACGGTTCACGCAGAGGATAGAGAAATGGGAGATTTTTCTTGAAAAAGGTTCAATCAAACGTCAGCGATGCGCTGGACGGCGTGCTGTTCGACGGCATGACCATCATGGCAGGCGGGTTCGGCCTGTGCGGCATACCCGAGGCGCTGATCTACGCGATCCGCGATTCCGGCGTCAAGGATTTGACCGTCATCTCCAACAATGCCGGCGTCGATGGCATCGGACTTGGCGTGCTGCTCGAGACCAAGCAGATCCGCAAGATGATCTCGTCCTATGTCGGCGAGAACAAACTGTTTGCCCAGCAATATCTGTCGGGCGAGCTCGAACTGGAATTCAACCCGCAGGGAACGCTCGCCGAACGCATTCGCGCCGGGGGGGCGGGTATTCCGGCCTTCTTCACCAAGACAGGCGTCGGCACCATCATCGCCGAGGGCAAGGACGTGCGCGAATTCGACGGTGAATCCTACGTGATGGAGCGTGGACTATTCGCTGACCTTTCCATCGTCCATGCCTTCAAGGGCGATACGGAAGGCAACCTCGTCTACCGCAAGACGGCGCGGAACTTCAATCCGATCATGGCGACCGCATCGAAGTTCACTGTGGCTGAAGTCGAACATCTGGTCGACGCGGGCAAGATCGATGGCGACCAGGTGCATACGCCCGGTATTTTCGTCAAGCGGATCGTGCATGTGCCCAACCCCGTCAAACACATCGAACAACGGACGACCCGTCCGCGCCTTGTCGCGGCAAGTGAGGTAAACTGAGATGGCCTGGACACGCGATCAGATGGCCGAACGGGCCGCACGGGAACTCGAAGACGGTTTTTACGTCAATCTCGGTATCGGTATACCCACGCTCGTTGCCAACTATATCCCGACGGGAATGAGCGTTCAGCTGCAGAGCGAGAACGGCATGCTCGGCATGGGACCTTTTCCCTATGAGGGCGAGGAAGACGCCGACTTGATCAATGCCGGCAAGCAGACCATCACTCAGCTGCCAACGACCAGCTATTTCAACGGTGCCGACAGTTTCGGCATGATCCGCGGCGGTCATATCGATCTTTCAATCCTCGGCGCAATGCAGGTCGCGCGCAATGGAGATCTCGCAAACTGGATGGTTCCGGGGAAGATGGTGAAGGG
>NZ_JBFUMG010000929.1:0-1148 GCF_054049495.1 Phyllobacterium sp. P5_D12
CGCCAAGACCGATCCGAAATCGCCGATCTTCGGCATGCCGATCCTCGATGTCGACAAGGCAGGAACCGTGCTCTTCATCAAGCGCGGCATGGGCTCGGGTTATGCCGGCGTCGAGAACGAACTGTTCTTCCGCGACAACACCATGATGCTCTTCGCCGACGCCAAGAAAATGGTCGAGAATATCGTCAAGGCACTCGATCACTGACAGCGGATCATTCGAGTTAACAAAAGGCCCGCCAGACTTGGCGGGCCTTTTGTTTTGATCAGATCAGTATCTGCAGTTTCCGTTTAAGCTGACTCTCGAAGGTAGCCAGTCTACCGGCGGCAATCTTCTCTGCATTATAAAGTGACACCATCGAAAAACGGGCCTTCGGAGCACATGTACCAATGATGGCGCGGGACAGGATTCTTCGAACGGGGCGGAACATGATGAACCAGTCGATCCACCAGGGCGAGCCAATAGTTGTGATTGCAAAGCAGGACTGCAGCTGTGTAAGCTTCGGGATCATGCGGCCAAAATCAAGCGTGTGATCAAAGGCAACGCCGGGCACGAATACCCGATCGATCCAGCCCTTTAGAATAGCGGGAAGCCCGAACCACCATGTGGGAAAGATGAGGACAAGCACATCGGCGGTACGAAGCGCCTCCGCGTCCTCGGCAACAGCACTCGCATCATGCTCGGTATAATAACTCCGCCGTTCGCTTGACGTGAGGCGAGGATCGAAATCGCGCTCATACAAATCGACGACCCGCAGGTCGTGTCCTGCGTCAGTAATCAAAGAAGCAGTGAGAGATGCAAGATGCGCACAAAGACTATTCTTAAGCGGATGAGCCAGGACAACGACAAAGCGCTTGCCCTTGGCGTGCATCAAGAAGTCTTGCGCGTGCGAGCCAGACCGTCGCGTGCGGGCTTGTAATTGGGATCCAATTGCACGGCCCTGGCGTAGGATTTCGCAGCGCGGGCTTTGTCGCCGCGATGTTCATAGATTAGCGCCTGATTGGCCCAACCCTCTGCGATGTCACCATCAAGTTTGATTGCGGTATTAAAATCATCGAAGGCGTTGTCATCGTCACCAAGCGCGACGTAGGAGATTCCGCGACCGTTATAGGGCTCCGCTGCATCGGGCTGCAAAGAGATAGCTGTGGAG
>NZ_JBFUMG010000930.1:0-1146 GCF_054049495.1 Phyllobacterium sp. P5_D12
ACACCCTCCAGGCAGCTATTGCTGCCGACCGCGAAGCTGGACACTCGCCCATCGCCGTCGTGGCCAGCGTCGGCACGATCGTCACCGGCGCGATCGATCCCCTGCGCGAAATCGCCGATATCGCCAGGAGCGAGGGACTTTGGGTACACGTCGATGGTGCATATGGAGCTCTGGCCGCACTGGCGTTGCCGGAGCAGCTCCGAGAGGTGGCGTTGGCGGATTCCTTGTCGCTTGACGCGCACAAATGGCTGTATCAGCCGCTCGATTGCGGATGTCTGCTGCATCGCCATCCGCAAATCGCGCGCACGACTTTTTCACACAGCGACGACTATGTCAGGACGCTGAGCGAAGACCCCACGGAAGCGTTCGCCTTCTTCGAGGAGTCGGTCGAGCTTTCGCGACGCTTCCGGGCGCTGAAGCTCTGGATGTCGCTGCAATATCACGGGCGCGGGGCCTTTCGAGAGGCAATGGCGCAAGACCTGCGCCATGCCCAACTGTTGGCGGAGATAGTCCGGTCGCACCCGGAATTGGAACTGCTGGAACCGGTCCCGCTCAGTGCGGTCTGCTTCCGCCACCGGGCGAAGGACAATCAGGCTATCTTGAGACGCGTTATTGCACGCGGCCGCGTGTATCTGTCAAATGCGACAATCCGCGGTCAATTCGCTTTGCGGGCGTGCTTCGTCAATCACCGGACGACTGAAGACAATGTGCGGGCAATCGTGTCCGAGGTGGTTGCGGCTGCCGACGAACTCAACAGTTGATTCATGGCCTTTCTTTTGCGGCGACCTCGATGACCTGTGTCCCCTTACGTCTCACCACGAAGTAAATCGCGTCCGCACCCGAACCGGCAGTCAGAAACGAATGTTTCCCGCCGCGAACGACTAGTGCCCAATTTCTAAGCACAGCGGCGAACATTTTAAGCGCGCGATATAACCAGCGAAGAGAAAACTAAACAATTTCAGTATGTTGCTGTTTGGCACGTTCCTTGCTTCGCTATGGTCGAGTTGGTGGCTAGGGTTCCGGCGCTTTAAAGCGTGCTGGTCCGAGAGCTGCCACCGGTAGGGGAGACATCCCGCCGGGTGCACGGCGGGACAAAAGCCCGGGAGACCTCGTTAGCCAAGGGATTGGCGGCGCGATGGTCTATGC
>NZ_JBFUMG010000931.1:0-1141 GCF_054049495.1 Phyllobacterium sp. P5_D12
GATCAAAAAGAGGCCGCGAAACAGCGCTCAGCGGACTTCATTGAACATCGCATCCCCAAATTCATGTCCTATTTCGAGCGCGTTCTCGAACAAAACCCGGAAGGCAGTAAACACGCAGTCGGTGCAACACTCAGCTACGTCGATCTTTCCTTGTTTCAGGCCATCGAAGGGCTACGCTATGCCTTCCCGCGAGGCACCAAAAATTTCAGTGAGCGGTATCCGAAAATTATTGCCGTACACGATACCGTTGAAAAACGACCGAACATCCAGAAGTATCTTGCCTCGGATCGCCGCCTCGATTTCAACGAGTCTGGAATTTTCCGTCACTATCCCGAACTCGATCAGGACGCTTGAGCCATCCGTTCCGATTCGTTTCGCTGGACATGCATGCTGGAAGGGTTTCACTGTAGGGTACTGTTATTCCACTGGGAGAGACAATCATGGACCGTGTATCGTTGAGAACCACTGTGTTGGCTTCAACATTCAGCATCAGCCTGCTGTTCGCGACGACAGGATTTGCTGCATCGCCAGAACCAGTGAAGGCGGAGCATGGCATGGTGGTCACCGCACAGCATCTAGCGTCGCAGGTAGGCGTAGACGTATTGAAATCCGGCGGCAATGCGATCGATGCCGCCGTTGCGGTCGGCTATGCGTTGGCGGTGGTTTATCCAACAGCTGGCAATATTGGCGGCGGCGGCTTCATGACTATCCGTCTCAAAGATGGCAAGACCACTTTCCTTGATTTCCGCGAACGCGCTCCGATGGCCTCGACGAAGACAATGTACCTTGATGACAAGGGCAATATGGTCAAGGGTTTGAGCACAGATGGTTATCTTGCCGTCGGAGTGCCCGGCTCCGTCCTCGGTTTTGAAACTGCCCGAGCCAAATATGGCAGCAAGTCGCGGGAAGAACTTATGGGGCCCGCGATCCGCTTCGCACGAGACGGCTTTGTACTTGATCAGGGCGACATCACCTCGCTCCAGGGAGGCGCCAAGAAACTTGCCAAGGATAAAGCCTCCGCTGACATCTTCTTGAAACCGGACGGCAAAACCTACGCGATCGGAGAAACATTGGTCCAGCCCGATTTGGCCGCGACTTTATCCAGCATCTCGGAGAAAGGCCCCGATGCCTTCTACAAAGG
>NZ_JBFUMG010000932.1:0-1140 GCF_054049495.1 Phyllobacterium sp. P5_D12
CTGCAGGAAGCCGTGAACCTTCTTGCTTAGCGCCACGGGATAGGGTGTCTCGTAGAGCGGCACGATCGGTCCTTCAGCGTTATAGATCTCCTGGATGCGAGCGTATTGAGCCGCGCGCTTGGTAGCATCGATCTCTTTCTGCGACGCATCGAAGAGCTTGTCCGCTTCCTCGTTTTTCCAACCCGTGTGCAAAGCATCGATGGTCGGCGAATAGACGAAATACGATGTGATCTCGTTCGGATCCGCAATATCGTCGGTCCATGCAGCCTCACGCATTGTGAAAACGCCATCGCGATATTGCTGGGTACGGGTGGCATTGTCCACCTGCTGCAACTCAAGTTTGATGCCTAGTTCCGCCCACATCTGCTGTAGCGCAGTCGCAATGCCGATTTCGTCCTGATTACCCGCAAGGACGAGGATGCTCGTATCGAAACCCTTTTCGAATCCGGCCTCCTTCATCAGGCTCTTCGCCTTTTCGATATCATAGGCATAGAGTGGCTTGTCGCCCGTATGCATCGGCGTGGCCGAAGACATGTAAGACGTCAGAGGCTTGCCGACGCCGTGCGTTACGATCGCAATGATTGCGTCCTTGTTGACGGCATAGTTCATTGCCTGACGCACTTTTGGATTGGATAGCGGATTGTCCTTACCCTTGATCTGCGGCCGTGCATTCATTGTGACATACTGCACGCGGGTCGAAGGGAACAGCTCCATATTGAGGTTGCCGGCGGACTTCAATTCTTCGACGCGCGAATAGGGAATGAATTCCGCCCCGTCGATCTCGCCAGAATTCAGCTTCAAAATGCGCGTGGCGTCATCCGGCAGGACTTCGAAGGTAACACCGTCAAGATAAGGCAAAGGCTTACCGTCTTCCCCCTTGCCCCAGTAGTGCTCGTTGCGAACGAGCTTCATCGTTGATCCACGATCCCAGGATTGCAGCACGAATGGGCCGGAACTGACCGGATGCTCGGCAAATACCTTTGCTTTGTCCGCGTCGGTGGCACCGGCCGCAGCCTCGAATACCTTCTGAGGCAAGATCGCAGTGTTGAACACCGTCAACGCAGCAAGGATGGCCGGGTCTGGATGCTTCAACTTCAGGACGACCGTTTTGTCGCCTTCCGTCGTTACATCGTCGATGGA
>NZ_JBFUMG010000933.1:0-1138 GCF_054049495.1 Phyllobacterium sp. P5_D12
CTTATGCCATGCCAACAAGGTCTGATCGTAGTCGGCTCCAAAGTTGTGAACGTCTTCAATCACGAAACGAGCGTCCATACTGTTGGAAATTTCACCCAAAGAGGGCAGCTCTCCATTGGGAAAAATATATCGATCAAACCATGGGTCAATCAAGTTGCGGCGACGTTTTCGTCCGATCGTGTGGAGCAGGAACAAGCCATCGTCGATTATGCTTCGTCTGGACGTTTCAAAAAGGCTGACGTAATTTTTGTGACCGACGTGCTCAAACATACCGATGGAAGCAATACGATCAAACTTTTCGCGCCCATCCATGTTGAATGACCGATAATCCGCAAGGCGAATTTCCATAGAAGGCCCGGTTACGTTCAAGCGAGCGAAATCTGCCTGCTCCGCGGAAATGGTCAATCCTACGCATGAGACGCCGTAGTTCTCGGCTKCGAATTTCATAAGACTGCCCCAACCGCAGCCAATATCCAAAAGACGCATCCCCGATTTCAGGCCGAGTTTGCGACAGACAAGATCGAGCTTCGCTGTCTGGGCGTCTTCCAGATTATCAACGTCCTTCCAATACCCGCAGGAATAGGTCATGCGGCTATCGAGCATAGCGGAAAAAAGATCATTGCCGACGTCGTAGTGCGCCTTGCCAACCTGCCATGATCTGAATCGATCCTGAAGATTGAACAAACGCGCACGCAAGGTCTGCAGTATGTCTTTAGCAGTCACACGCTCTGCAAGGTTTGCGCGAAAAATACGCTCAAAGAAGCCATCCAGCGAATCGCAGTCCCACCATCCGTCCATATAGCTTTCGCCAAGTCCCATGCTACCTTGTGCCAATACACGGGCAGCGGTCCTTTCGTCGTGAATCTGGATATCCCACGGAGAGCCGCCGTTAATCTGAATACCTGCGCGGTCGAAAAGACCACTTAGTGTTTCAAGCGCAGCAGATCCCTTTCTGTTCGCCAACTCTCTCTGTCCACCAGTGTCGGAGGGCATATCAGCTCCTGTCTAAGACGCTCAGTTATCCGAACTGGTTACCCAATGATTTGCGCTATTCAGCGGCGACCATTGAATATCTTCGCCGCACGAAGTTCGGCACCTCAACCCGTACCAGCGCCGGCTGAATGTCGTGGAGTTTGGC
>NZ_JBFUMG010000934.1:0-1138 GCF_054049495.1 Phyllobacterium sp. P5_D12
GTGTGATCCTGGTCAATTGCGCCGCTGGAGAGAACCAAGGGGAGATCGATTTCTTTCAACATCAGCGCAATCATGGCAAGAGCAGCGCCACCCGGCAGAATACATCCGATAGTAAGATTGTCGTTCCGGTCAAGCCGGTCGGTTCAATCCTTACAGAAGCTGGAACAAATCCCGAGGACGTCGGTCTGATTTGGATGGATATCGAGGGATACGAGCCCCTCGCCTGCCACTCGATGCAAGCTCTGTTCGCCCGCAAGATTCCACTTTACATGGAATTTTCGCCCACGTTTTACGGACCGGACCAATCCACCGCCTTCGTGCAATTTCTTGCAGGATTCTACGAGGATTGCCTGATTTTCCGTGAGGATGACAGTACACCGGCGAAGGTCAGGGAAATTCCTATCAATGAAAAGCAGTTCGACGTCCTGTTATTCGACACAACGGTATAGGAAGTAGCGCCCTTTTTTGACATTGTGTGGCAGCGGCAAGCTTTCAAGCTGCGGATGGTCCAGTTCAAGCCCGCTGGCGACGATGCCATTCCGGGCAAGCAACGCTACCGCCAATTGCGGCAGCCATGTCAGAGTTATAGCATCCTTCTCCTCATAGCCTGTCCCAATATCCACATGAACAAGAGCGGCGTTGATACCTGCGAACTGCTTTGCTGTCTCACGTATCTCGCCGACGATCAGGTTCTCCGGTTCCGGAGTCGACGTCTTATGAGAACCAACAGCCCTATCGAAGGCGATGATCCTGCGCCCCGGAAAGTGGGCACGCAAGTGATCGAAGGTACGGCCGTTACCAAGGCCGAGCTCGAGAACCGGCCCATCCAACTCCTTTACCCTTTCGCCAATATGATTGAGGACATCGCGCTGTGCCGTCATGCGGCGAATGAAGCTGTCGAGACGACTCATAAAATTCTTTGTCCATGATTCGGTGCAACCAGTCCGGCTTAGCACGTTGATTGGTTGGTGGTCGATGGATGGGCATCGCAAAGTTAACGGACATGCGAGGAAGTTTTGAAAATAGATGGCATGGCCAAACTATCATGATCCGCTCTATCGCCGTTATCGCTTTCCCGGATAGGTGATCCTGAGTCTGAGAATCCGAGAGTTTCGGAATCTGAAAGATTGAGATTCTG
>NZ_JBFUMG010000935.1:0-1137 GCF_054049495.1 Phyllobacterium sp. P5_D12
AGCTCGCCAAGCGTTGCCACGCGGGCGACATGCGCCAACTCCGTTCGCGCTGCATGAAGCTGGTTTTCGACTTYTCGTCTCTGGGTCGCAAAATTAAGCGAGAGCAAGACCACGAGCACGTAGAGCACCGCAATGGCGATGTCCAAGGACGTCAATGTGTCCAGCAGGAAAACGACTGCCGCAATAATAGCAGCAGCGGGTCRCAAAAACTTCGATTGGGATGCAGAATTGATGAGGACGTTGAAACGGTCGGCTGCCAGATACTGAGCTATGGCTGCACCGAGACCCTGTGTCACAACCGCTGACTTTCTTCCGTTTGTAGACATCATCACCTCTTCAACCGTTTCGTTGCAAGGAAATGCCCGTTGAAGAAGAAAGGAAAGTTTCGAGATGTTAAGAATTGTTAAGTCATTGGGATCAGCAGGGGTCTCATCGGCGCTACAGCAGTAAACGCCGGGTGAGCTTTTTGGAATATGCGATCAAAGGGTTGATTTTTTTGGATTGGATGAATGAACTTCGGCACGAATTGCTGTCGACGTTACATCATAACTTCAGGCGATCGAATTTGCGCCTCCAACTTGCGGCGACGGTCTGTAACGCGTCTCTGGCTGTCGTTTGGCCTTGCAGCGTGCTTGAAACGCCCGCGCGCAGATCAAGCTCGAGTGAGCCCCAATGGGCGTCATTCGGGTTGGTCACGGCGGTTTTCATCTGCTCGGCGGCTGCCCCAGTCCAGCCATATGCTTCGACGATCTCCGGATCGGTCAACACGGAAAGGCGGGTGGAAGCGTTTCCCTTTTCCATTGACCGCCGGGCCCATTCCTTGCTCGTAATGTGCTGAATGAATTCGAACGCCCATTCCTTGTTCTGTGATGCCGAAGGAACGGCGAACGACCATACAAAGAACGGGCTTTTGCTCTGTTCACTTTTCAGCGCCCCCGGCACGACAGTCCAACCCCATCGCCCGGCTGTTTTAGACGCTTTCGATTTGTTCAGTAGAGTCCCCGTCGCGTTCAGTGT
This sequence comes from Phyllobacterium sp. P5_D12, assembly GCF_054049495.1. Taxonomy (NCBI): domain Bacteria; kingdom Pseudomonadati; phylum Pseudomonadota; class Alphaproteobacteria; order Hyphomicrobiales; family Phyllobacteriaceae; genus Phyllobacterium; species Phyllobacterium sp. P5_D12. Next base: position 1,018 of record NZ_JBFUMG010000935.1, read on the forward strand.
GACGGCCATGGCATAACGGTCGTTCTGGCCGTTCGCAATGATCTCATCCCATTCCCAGGTCACTGCCTCCGGAGGCATGACCCGGTGCTTTGTCATCAGGTCCCCGTAATACTCCAGCGC
>NZ_JBFUMG010000936.1:0-1135 GCF_054049495.1 Phyllobacterium sp. P5_D12
ACGTTATCCGGTATGGGATTGATGAACGGCTTCCCATCCAGACGCTGCCGATGGTCGGCCCTGGCGGCTTCAATGAAATCCGGGTTGGCAAATAGCTCGATTGCTKTCGCGGCCATCACTTTCGCAGCATGTTCCATGCCCTTGTGCGCCGCAGGCAGCTTGCCTTGCGCAACCAGCTGCCATGAATGTCCCGGGGTGCCGATGGCATAGGTCGCCCCGCGCATCTGCACGGTAGGGACGACCCAGCTCACTGTTCCTACATCCGTCGAGCCGACGATCGATCCGTCGCCGCTTTCGGGAGGGAAAATGCTGTCACACAGCGCCTGGCCCTTCTTGGGCATGACGTTAAACCGCTTGTAGGAGGATACGATGTCCTCTTGCGAGAACGTTTCCTGAAATTTCCGCGCAGTCTCATGATCGGCCTCATTGAAATCCGGCGGGCCGAGGCGCTCCAGCTGCGAATGCATCAAGGCTTCGAGCGGCGTGTTGCCGACAAGATTGGCATCGCCACTGATAATGCGGCTGCGTACGGTGGTTTCGGTCATGAGAGCCGCGCCATCCGMGACCTTCTTGACCCGCGCAACAAGGCTGTTGAGTTCGGGCAGGTCACGCGCCCGCACCAGATAGCGCACCGTTGCCCGGGCCTGAACGACATTCGGTGCGGAGCCACCCGTGTCGGTAACGGCATAGTGGATACGTGCGCTCGATGGCATATGCTCACGCATGTAGTTCACACCGACATTCATCAGCTCGACAGCATCCAGGGCGCTGCGACCCAGATGCGGCGTTGCCGAGGCGTGCGACGCACGGCCGCTGAAATGGAAATTGATTTCGTTGCAGGCAAGCGAGATTGGATTGTTCACGCCGGCAAAGGCTGCGGGATGCCAAGAAATTGCAATGTCGACGTCGTCGAATACGCCGGCACGCACCATGAAGCCCTTGGACGAGCCGCCCTCTTCAGCGGGGCAGCCGTAGTAACGTACGCGCCCCTTCAGTCCGTTTTTCGCCAGATAGTCCTTGACTGCAGCCGCCGCCAGGATCGATCCCGACCCGAGAAGGTTGTGGCCACAGCCATGGCCATTTCCGCCTTCGACCATTGGCCGCTCTTCGGCCAGTCCTGCAACCTGGCTGAGGC
>NZ_JBFUMG010000937.1:0-1134 GCF_054049495.1 Phyllobacterium sp. P5_D12
CTCCAAACCCGCCAGGGGGCACTACCGCCGCTGACCGAGGTCCTGCATGCGATGCTTTTTTTGGCTGTGGTCGTGGTTGCCTGGGTCGTGAACGTGAGTTTTCCGGTTATCGTCGCATTCATCGTCCTGCTCTACCGGCTGCAGCCGCATATGCGTGCCCTGCAATTGTCGTGGAGCCAGATCCAGGGTTGGAGCGGGTCACTGGAAGAAGTGAGATGGCTGCTGGATTCGTCAGATAAACCAGAACCTCCAACGGGCACGCAGCAGGCCCAAGGCTTACGTCAACGGATGCAATTCGACGGTGTAACCTTTAAATACCCTGGTTCAAGCTCCCGCGCCGCAGTATTGCATTCCGCGACCTTCGAAATCCGCAGCGGTTGCTCGACAGCAATCATCGGTCGATCAGGTGCGGGCAAAACCACTGTGGTAAACCTTTTGTGCAGATTTGTGGATCCGGATGAGGGGCAGATCATCGTTGATGGCGTACCCTTGAACCAGATCGACCCCACCCAATGGCGAAGCCAGATCGCGTTGGCAAGCCAGGACCTGGAACTTGTGGACGGCACGATTTTGGAGAACATCACCTACGGGCAAGACCTGGCGACAGCCGCCGAAGCGGAGGGCGCGGCAAAATTGGCCGAGGCACACGAGTTTATAGAAAACCTGCCTTATGGATATCAAACGATCGTTGGCTACAGGGGTGTCAATTTGTCGGCCGGACAGCGGCAACGCATTGCACTGGCAAGAGCAATGGTGCGCGATCCCGACATCCTGATTCTGGACGAAGCCACAAACGCTGTGGATGGTCTCTCGGAAGCGGCGATCGTCGAGACGCTTAAATCGAGGGCAGGACGGCGTACAACGATCGTGATCAGTCATCACAGGAGCACGATTGCATTTTGCGATGATGTTGTGATCCTCAGTGGCGGTCGCGTGAAGAGCCAGGCTCCATTTGCCGAAGTAGCCTCATTGAGTATGGACCAACTCTATGAGCATAAAAACGCCTGACGAGCTCGGAATCGTTTCCCGTTGGGAGCGGAGAGATGCGCGCTGACGGTGAAGCGGCCACCAGGCTGTGTTAGTAAGATCCGCGAGACGCGCATACGGCGGGAATGGTCTTGAGAATGATTATGA
>NZ_JBFUMG010000938.1:0-1129 GCF_054049495.1 Phyllobacterium sp. P5_D12
GTTCACGACCGGTGCTGCCGATGGCTTCAATGTGATGCCGCCGCATTTGCCAGTCGGACTTACGGATTTCGTCAAACACATAGTGCCGGAACTCCGACGCCGCGGCCTTTTCCGCACCGAATATGAGGGCCATACATTGCGCAGCCATCTAGGTCTGCGTGAGCCGCACCATCCGGCCCAACCAGCTGTCGCGGCTGAATGATTGCGGGCGAAGCTGCAATTTCAAAACCTGGGTGGACCGCAAAATTTGGCAGTACCCTGCAAGTTGACCCAAAGGCTCACACCGCCCGATTTGGATCGACGCGCGCTGACTGAAAATGGTTTAGAGCCGACTTTATGAAAAGGACTTGCTTATGCCCAATCCCACCGTTGTCGGTCTTTCCGGCAATTTTCAGCGCCCCTCGAAAACGAGGTCACTGATCACCAACGTGGTCGCCCAGATTAGCCATCAATATGGGCTTGCATCTGACGTTTTTGATCTGGTGGATTTCGGCGACAACCTTGGTGCAGCCCGCTATGCCAAAGACCTTGACGCCCGCTCAACGCAAATCGTTGAGAAGATCCTGGCTGCTGATGTTCTTGTGGTCGGAACCCCGACCTATAAAGGCAGCTACACGGGGCTTTTCAAGCACCTCATAGATTTGCTAGATCCGCTGGCCTTGCAGAGCAAGCCAATTCTCCTGATGGCAACGGGAGGGAGTGACCGGCATGCGTTGATCATCGAGCACCAGCTGCGTCCACTCTTCGGTTTCTTTATGGCCCACACGTTGCCGACAGGTGTCTTTGCTGTAGACCGCGACTTTCTGGACTATGAAATTGTAACCCCTCATATCAACGCACGGATCATCCAGGCAGTGGCAGAAGTTCGGCCGTTTGTGGCAACAGAAAGGTTCCTCACCGCGAGCGCAGCGGAATAGGGAACACAACTCTCCGCGAATCGGCGGACAAAATCGGCGCTTGACACCTTGCTGGCACAAGAGCGGTGTTGACGAGGGCGGTTCCTCAAGTCGATGTTCTTCTGGTGCGGTAGCTAAGTGGAGGACCAATGGAACTCGATCTCAAAGATAAAATTGTTCTGGTCACGGGCGGATCAAAGGGTATCGGTTTTGCGTGCGCGCGATTGTTTGGA
>NZ_JBFUMG010000939.1:0-1128 GCF_054049495.1 Phyllobacterium sp. P5_D12
CCATTGAACAGGATCTTGCCAGATGGATGTGATGCGGGCGGATAGGGCAGCAGCTTCAGGATCGACAAGGCAGTTACAGACTTACCGGAGCCGGATTCTCCAACCAGCGCGACTGTCTCGCCCTGAGCGATATCGAAAGAGATGCGATCGACGGCAAGCGACTCCTGGGCGTTCTGGGTGAAGGCGACCGACAAATCGCGTACTGAAAGTAGAGCGTTCATTTAAAAGCCTTGCGCGGATCGAATGCGTCACGTGTCGCTTCACCGACGAAAATCAGCAGCGACAACATCAGCGATATGACGATGAAACCGGTGAGACCGAGCCACGGCGCTTGAAGATTGTTCTTGCCTTGCGCCAGCAACTCGCCAAGCGATGGCGATCCCGGAGGCAGGCCGAAGCCAAGGAAATCGAGCGATGTCAGTGTGGTGATTGATCCGTTGAGAATGAAGGGGAGGAACGTCAAGGTGGTCACCATCGCGTTGGGCAGCAGGTGCCGGAACATGATGGTTCGATCGCGCACACCGAGCGCGCGGGCTGCATTGACGTATTCGAAATTGCGCGCGCGGAGGAATTCGGCCCGCACGATGCCGACGAAGCTGACCCACGAGAACAACAGCATAATGCAAAGCAGAATCCAGAAGCCTGGCGGCAGGATCGACGCCATGATCAGGAGCAGATAAAGGGTTGGAACAGAGGACCAGATTTCGATAAAGCGCTGGGCGATGAGATCGAGCCAGCCGCCGAAATAGCCTTGCAAGGCGCCGGCGGTAACGCCAATGACTGCCGAAGCAGCAGTCAGGATGAGGCCAAACAATACCGAGATGCGGAAGCCATAAAGCGCACGGGCGAAGACATCGCGTGCCTGATCGTCAGTGCCAAGAATGTTCAAATTGCCAAAGGTGCAGTTCGGATCGTTGACCCCTTGCGGATAACGGGCGCAGCGCTCTTCGGGCGTAAATAGCCAAAAGGGTTTGGAGGGTGCCGTATCGGGCAACTCATTGTTGACCGTGCGATAGGAATAACGGACCGGCGGCCAGATCGCCCAGCCATTGGCATTGATTTCGTCCTGAATCACCGGATCACGATAGTCAGTGACCGCATAGAAGCCGCCGAACTTTTCCTCAGGAT
>NZ_JBFUMG010000940.1:0-1127 GCF_054049495.1 Phyllobacterium sp. P5_D12
CGCTAACCCGCAACGAGACCGACGCGGAAGACCTTGTACAGGATACGCTGGTACGCGCTTACGAGCGGCGCAGTCATTTTCGCAACGGCGGAAACCTGAAGAGTTGGCTTTTGTCGATCCTGCATAATGGCTTTATCGACCGCAAGCGTTCGAGCCAGTCGGAAGCGCGCCGCGGGGATGCTTTGGCAGTCATTGCCGAAACCGTCCTCCAGCCACCGCAGGAGCATTCCATGCGGTTAATGGAGGTCAGGGATGCCTTTTTTTCGCTGCCCGAAGAGCAGCGAGCAGCTCTGCATTTGGTAGCGATCGAAGGTCTCTCCTACGAAGAAGCTGCAGCAACTTTGGGAATTCCGATTGGCACGCTGATGTCCAGAATTGGCCGCGCGCGTGCGACACTGCGCTCTCTCGAGGCTGAGCAACCTGGCAAAGCCGCACATCTGAAAATTGTTGGAGGCCGCGATGAATGATGCGATTGACCCTGTCGTTGAGGCCGACCTTGATGCGTATGTCGACGATCAGCTGGATGCGGGCCGCCGCATCGAGATCGCCCGTTATCTCTCGCATCATCCCGAGCAGGCTGCCCGCGTCATGTCGGATCTGCAGGCGAGGGACGAATTGCGGCTGGCGCTAACCGGCATGCACAGCAAGGGATCGCCGGAGACGAGCGAAGCGGCGCGCCGCCTTGAACGCGGCCTTATGCGAAACCGGCTGCTTGGCAATTTACAACGTGTTGCCGCGGTCGCTGTTCTTGTCGGTCTCGGGTGGCTGGCACATGCCGGCTTTGGCCCGCTGACCATCTCGCAGGTCGTCGCCTCGACTCCGCCGCCAACTTATGTTTCAGATGCAGTGATGGCCCACAAGACGTCCTTGGTCAGGGCAGAGATGACGTCGCAGTCTGAGGTGAATAGTTACGATCCTGCGGAAATACGTGCGGCCACCGCTATCACCATGCCACAACTTCTGGACCGTTGGACCGTCAATGATGTCCAGCTTTTCCCATCAGCCTTCGGACCAAGTGTCGAGATGGAAATCACATCCGTGGACATGGGACGGCTCTCGCTTTTCGCGGTTCGCCCCGGCAGTTTCGATGTCGTGAAGCCAAAAGCAGTGCGTGTGGGCGATAGCTC
>NZ_JBFUMG010000941.1:0-1125 GCF_054049495.1 Phyllobacterium sp. P5_D12
CAGCAATTGACTGCCGCTGTCATGGCACAGGCAATCGAACAATCGTACCAATATGGCCGTGGGCCGATCGCGCTTGACGAAGTCATATTACGCTCGAGTGATGCCGGGGATTCGGTGCAGCTTTTCCACGAAAAGATGCTGCGCAAAGCCACGGTCGCGCCTAAAGGCATGCTGGCGACAACGTTTTCCTACACCACCAAATTCGGCGAGGATGCGAGAATGCGGCTACTCGCTCTGTCCGAAGCGCCGGAAATCTGGTGCGAGGCGGTGGCGCAGTGGCGCACGCTCCATGCGGGCAATGTCGCAACGATCGAGGAAACGCTGGCGCCGGATCCTCAGACTGAATGGCTGATCTATCAAACCCTTGCTGCGATCTGGCCGTTGACACTGCAGATCGACGATGAAAACAGTCTGCAGGCTGTCCGTAACGATCTTTGCGCATTCATCCAGAAAGCGATCAGCGAAATTCAGAGAGATTCCTTCTGGACGGAAATCAACAAGCCCTATGAGTTGGCCGTGATGGACTATATCGATCAGCTCTTCGCCGACCGTTCTTTCCTTCTGGACTTCACGAAGACGATGCGGCCTTTCTGGATAGCCGGCGCGCTCAATAGTTTTTCACAAACTGTTCTCAAGGCAACTGCTCCCGGCGTTCCTGTCATCTACAATGGAGCGGAATCCTGGGATTTCGCCGTGTCGAACATTCCGGCATCGAATGACATAGATTTCGATGCGCTTACTGCCCGGCTTTCCTATGCAGATCAGTGCCCCTTGAACATTCTCCTGGAGGATTGGCATACGGGTGCCGTCAAACAGCGGCTAGTCGCCGCTCATCTGCGTGCGCGAAAGCGCAAGCCTGAACTGTTCATCAGCGGCCAATACATTCCTCTGAAGGTAACCGGCAAGAAGCGGAAAAACATCGTCGCTTTTCTACGCAAGCACGAATCCGACTATTGTCTGGTAGCCGTCCCCCGCCAACCCTTCGAAGCGGTGAAACGGTTTCACGAACCCTTCATGCCTATACCCGCTTGGGGCGACACCGCTGTGCATATTCCAGCGGAAATCAATGGCAAGGAATTTCAGGATATCATGACGGGAAATCGATTGACCTTGACGGATAAGTGC
>NZ_JBFUMG010000942.1:0-1123 GCF_054049495.1 Phyllobacterium sp. P5_D12
TGTCAGGGCTTTTTCTGAATCGGGCAGGTGTCCACTGCCGAGCACCAGCCGCTTCTGGTCATTACGAACCCGTTACTTGACTTCCAGCAGGCAGCATCCATTTGTTCAATGTCAAATTCAAAAGAACCTGCTGCGACGAAACTCCCAATTTCGCAACGCAGCTACTCGAAAAGTTGAGGTCATATAAATGAGCCAGTTGTTTCAACCGCTCCGATTGGATTCGCTCGAACTCTCAAACAGGATCATAATCGCTCCCATGTGCCAGTATTCCGCCGAAGATGGCTCGGCGTCCGACTGGCACATGATGCATCTCGGCCACCTTGCCCTGTCTGGCGCCGGCTTGCTGGTCACGGAAGCTACCGCAGTAACGCCTGAAGGACGCATCTCTCCCCGCGATCTCGGGCTTTACTCCGATGACAATGAAGCAGCACTCGGGCGTGTTGTCGCCGCGATCCGGGACTATTCGCCGATACCCATCGCAGTGCAGCTGGCCCACGCCGGGCGAAAGGCATCAACCCGCGTGCCATGGGAAGGCGGCAAACAGATTGCGCCAAATGAGCCGACCGGCTGGAAAACCGTGGCCCCTTCGCCAGTGCCATATCTGAATGAGTATGATACTCCAACGGCATTGGATGGTGCTGGCCTTGATCGCATACGGAATGCGTTCGTCAAGGCGGCGAAACGCGCCGATAGGATCGGTATCGACGGTATCGAAATTCATGGAGCCCATGGTTATCTGCTGCACGAATTCCTGTCACCGCTCTCGAACAAGCGCGAAGATAAATATGGTGGAAGTCTGGAAAACCGAATGCGCTTCCCTCTCGAAGTGTTCGAGGCAGTACGGGCAGCGTTTCCCGCCAACAAGCCTGTCTGGATACGCGTTTCCGCTTCTGACTGGGTCGATGATGGATGGGACGTCGAGAGCACCGTGATCTTTGCGAAGGAATTGGAGGCGCTCGGTTGTGCCGCCGTCCACGTCAGCAGTGGCGGTCTTTCGCCCTTGCAGAAAATGCCGGTTGAACCCAACTATCAGGTGCCATTCGCGCAGCGTATCAAGGCCGAAGTGAAAATGCCCGTCATTGCGGTCGGACTAATCACCGAGGCGAAACAGGCAGACGATATC
>NZ_JBFUMG010000943.1:0-1122 GCF_054049495.1 Phyllobacterium sp. P5_D12
GTCCGTGTCCCTTCGAAACTCTCGCGGCTCGATCGCAACGGTGCCTTACGGGCAAATAGGGAAGATCCAGAATTTCAGTCGCGACTGGGCGATTGAAAAGCTGACATTTCGGGTTGCGTTCGATACGGACGTCGACCTGGTTCGCAAGCTGTTCAAGAAAATCGGACAGGACATCGCGGCAAATCCGGAGCTTGCACCGGATCTGATAGAGCCATTCAAGAGCAAAGGTATCGGCGACGTTGAAGACGGCACGCTGATCATCAAGGCATCCTTCACCGCAAGACCTGGCAAACAATCGATGATCCGGCGCACGGTTTTGATGGCGGTTCAAAGCGCCTTTCGGGAGAACGGCATCAAAGCGGTTCCAAAACCGATGACGGCAAATCCGGAGCCAGAAGCCGCTGCTTAGGGATGGGGTTAACGAAGGCAACTGTGGCCTCCGTCGACTGGCGACGATGATGATGGGGTTCTGGCATTGGCCGTGCCGACTGCGATGGAGTCGACTACCACGACAATTGGTGTGCCCGCCCACATCAACGATCTTGCATTTGCTGCGACCAGCTGTCGAAACCGATAAAGTCGCGGGCTATTCGGCCACACATGACATTCAGCTGGATTTGCAAGTTCGGTGCAATCCGGTACAGCGAAGAGACTACCTAGAGGAAATGCTTCTGGACGCTCCGTCCGATATCCTGGGCCGATCGAAACACGCGGTGTTTTGCTTGGGGCTGCCAGCGGGCGTAATGATAACTGCTGCATGGCGGTGATGCTGGGAATGCGGCGGCCTTGGGTAACAGAAACCCTGCATTCACTCGAAGCCGAAGGCCATATCCGCGCTACCCGTGGCAAGGTCGCCATTGTTGATCGCGCGGGTTTGATGGCCGAGTCTAACGGATTTTACGGTGACGCCGAGCGCGATTATGAAAAACTACTCGGAGAGCGGCTGTCGCGACAACAGCGATAAGACGCCAGAATGCCCAACGTGGCGGCGCAGTTAACGCGAATGACACCTTCTGGCGAAACCGCGACCTCAGCGTGGTCGTCGGCAATGTCTGCTTTCAGGCGGTGGCAAAACTGACCTCAACGGCCGACATGAGGGCGCAAAGCAGCCGTTTGTTTGGC
>NZ_JBFUMG010000944.1:0-1120 GCF_054049495.1 Phyllobacterium sp. P5_D12
CCCGATGCGGATCGCCGTCGCCCATCCGCGCGATATTATCCTGGATGGTGCCCTCAAGCAGCGCCACCGATTGCGGCAAATAACCGGCAATCTCTCCGAAGGAGCCACGTTCCCAGAGATAGACATTGTTCCCGTCGAGAAACACGCCGCCCGATGTCGGCTTGACGATCCCGATCATGAGTCGTGCAAGTGTCGATTTGCCGGCTGCAGATGGGCCGACAATGCCAAGTACTTCACCTGGCGACAGGCTGAAGGAAATACCCTTGATGATAGGCATCTCGACACCCGGAGCTGCATAAACCAGCTTGTCGATGATCAGGTCGCCATGCGGGCGGGGCGTTGGCATTGTCTGGCGCACGGCAAGATTCTGTGCGAGCAGGGCCTGGATGCGTTTCCAGTTGCCAACCGCATTCACCCATTGACGCCAGGTCTCGACGACATGGTCGAACGGCATCAGCAGACGGCCAACGATAATGCTGGTCGCGATCATTGCGCCTGGCGAGATCGCCTGCTCCATCGCCAGCAGGGTTCCTGCACCCAGCGTCGCGACCTGGATGATAAAGCGCAAAGTGCGCGCTATAGACGCCATCGCGCGACTGCGGGTGCCTCCAAGATCGAGCAGATCCAGCGCATTCATCTGCAAACCCCGCCAGCGTCTTGCCAGAGCGGGCAACATTCCCATTGCCTCGATGGCCTCGGCGTGCCGCAGCGTTGCACCAATTTTTGAAATGGCTTCAATGTTGGCCTGATTTGCATCCTTGAGGAGGCTGCGGGTTAAGAGATCGGTAACCACGCCGCAACAAACAAGGATGATCACCCCCACGACCCCGATGATCCCGAAAACCGGGTGCAGCAGGAAGAGCACGGCGAGAAAGATAGGCGACCAGGCGGCATCCAGTGGCGCACTTACCGCCGAGGAAGTCAAAAAAGTACGCAGTTCGGTGAGATCGCGCAAAGATTGCGTGGCCTTGGGAAGGCCCTGATCCACTGATGCCTGCACGGCAGCCGTCAGAATCGGCAGATTTAGCCGGCGCACAAGCGCGCTGCCCATGGCCTGGAAAGACAAAGCCCGGATAAATTCGAGAATGCCGTATACCAGCAGAGCGCCCACTGCCAGGAC
>NZ_JBFUMG010000945.1:0-1119 GCF_054049495.1 Phyllobacterium sp. P5_D12
CGTCAGGACCGGGCTTCGTGTAAATGGCGAAATCAATCCAGCCGGAATCTGGCGAAGGTAGTTTGTTGCCATGATCGGTCACGGTGATCGCGTCGGTGCAGCTATTGAACTGGCTACCGTCCTGAGGTGTCCAGGTCCCGTCAGTCGCTATGAGCGCCCGCATTTGGTCTGTGTCCGGCCGGAACCAGACCGGCGTTTCGTTGTTTCCGCAGGCCTGGATAGAACTTGCCCCTTCCGCTTTGGAAGGCGCGACATAATTGGTTTCGACGGTCGCGAACAGCTTGCCTTGGTTCAGGCGCAGCGCCAGGAAAGGACTGAAATCACCAACCGCGTCGGGCCCGATCTCACGCTTCCATTGCGCGATAAGATAGCGATGGTCGCCTTTTGGAATTGGATCGGCAAACTTGACGGCAAAACCATACCAAACACCTTCGGTATAGGGCACACGACGGTCGGTTTTCTCCCATATCTCAGCCCGTTCACTGCAGTTCTGTTTGACGTTTGGGCAAAATGGCTTGACGCTCAGCTTCAGGGCGCCAGTACCGGTCTGCTTGACGTCGGACTGGAACTCGAAAGTACCCGCGCGCTGCTCGAAATTCTTGCGGTAGTAAAGTCCGCTGCTTGCCGCAAAATCCTTGCCGTCGAAACCATCAAAAAGCGTGTCGCCTCCTGGCTCTGCTGCCGCATCAGATAGGTTGAGAGTTGCGGCAAGGAGAGCCATCGCGACGATCTTTCCTGTCATTGCATGAATTTGTCTATCATGGGCCGCCGTTCCTGGGTCTTGGCATCGCGATGCAACAGCATAACCTGTTCTGCATCTGACAGGCCATCATAGGTGACCTGATCATATGCATCGTCAAGCTGGGCTGTTTGTTCAGAAGATTTTGGCAATAGAACCGTGACTTTCTGTCCAACACCGCGCAATTTTTCCTCGCCCAAGGTGACCCAGTCGCCACCACAATAGGTGGCAAATGCCTGGCTGGCGATAACCTCGCGCGAATATTTTTTGGTGAGGCCCTGCAAGCGCTGCACTTCGTTTACGGCAGAGCCGAAAGCCGAGAAGGTCAAGCGGTCTTTAAGACCAACATTGCCAAACATGACGTTACCGACGTGCAGGCC
>NZ_JBFUMG010000946.1:0-1119 GCF_054049495.1 Phyllobacterium sp. P5_D12
TTTCTTACCCGGATCGATATCGAAACCGGTAACGGCAAAACCGCTGCGCGCCAGAGTGATCGCAAGCGGCAATCCGACGTAGCCAAGCCCTATGACACCGGCGTGGGCCTGCCGCGTTGAGATTTTACCGGAGAGGTCGGAAAAAGGGGACGAAGCCAATATGTTCTTTCTTGTACAAGCGCCGCTGCGGCTATCGGGTCAGTTTTAGATGGCCGCTACGAAGTTGGCTGTCAAGCGTGGACGGTCGCGAACTGTCTCGAAGATTTTTCAAGAAACCAGGCCACATGTCTGTCGACACGTAGCTCACGATCAAGTGACAATTGCTATTGTTTCGATTGGGCAACATGCCCATTTGAGAAAACGGAAACAACGACTGACAGAGGACCTCCCACCGAACTACCCGCCTGAGCTGTATCGGACCGGTGAGATTGCGGTGTTATCACCCCTGTCGCCGACGTTGACACCACTATCCGATTCGCTCATCTTCCTCCCGTTCTCTGACAAGTTCGTGCGATTGATCACGCTTGCTTAGGAGCAGCGGCTGGGTGCGGGAAAGTGGACGTGGCTCGCATTTGCAAGGACGACAACGGATGAGCACGACCGAATTTGACGAATCCAGCATACTTCTCGACAAGGTAGCCGATTGGCTCACACAAACTTCGCTTGCCGGGGAAAATCTGGAAACAATTGTACGCGGCTTTTGCGAACGTATCGCAGCGGCGGGCCTCCCGATCGCCCGCGTCAATCTCTCGTTTTCAATGCTGCATCCGCTCTATGACGCGTTGGGATTCACATGGAAACGTGCGAGTGGCATGAGTGTTGAAGGTTACCGGCACGACCCAGCCGGAAAGCCTGAACGCTTCCTGTTGAGCCCCTACTTCTATCTTCTCAGCAACAATCTGGAACATTTGYGGCGACGCATCGACGTCGATGGACAACTCGAATTCCCGGTCCTCGACGAGTTAAAACAGGAAGGCGTCACCGATTATCTCGCTTTCTTGCAGCCTTTTGGCGGTCAGTCGACGCAAGGCATGATGGGTTCGTGGTCAACCGACAGCAAGGAAGGATTTAGCGATGCCATGATCGCGGCGCTCCTGCGATTGCAGAACCATCTGGCAG
>NZ_JBFUMG010000947.1:0-1112 GCF_054049495.1 Phyllobacterium sp. P5_D12
CCACGATCCCTCCCGTAGGAACACAGGCCGATACGACAGATACGTCTAAGGCTACCGGACCTGGCGTCGACTATCAGGCTTTCCTGAAACTTCTCGTTGCAGAAATGAAAAACCAGGATCCGACCGAGCCGATGGATGCGACKCAGCAAATCTCCCAGCTCGCACAGTTTTCGAGCGTTGAACAAGCTGTTCAGACGAACACCAAGCTGGACCAGTTGCTTGCGAGTTCGTCTTTGTCACAGGCCGATGGTATCATCGGCCGGACCGTCACAAGCGCTGACGGTACCGTCAAGGGCGTTGTTGAGTCCGTGCGCATCTACAGCGACGGCATGATTGCAACACTCATGGGTGGCGCCCAGCTTCCAATCACCGCCGGCATCGTCATTTCGGCCGGCAATGAATGAGGCAGACGCACTCGACATCGTTAATCAGGCTATCTGGACGGTAATCGTTGCCTCTGGCCCGGCAGTCGGAGCCGCGATGCTGGCTGGGGTCTGCATTGCACTGTTTCAGGCACTGACACAAATACAGGAAATCACACTCACGTTCGTCCCCAAGATCCTTGTCATCCTGGCGGTTCTTGCATTGACCGCTCCGTTCGTCGGCTCACAGATCAACACGCTGACGCTGCTGACATATTCTCGGATCGAGAAGGGTTTCTGATGTAGTCAGCCGCGTGCGCCCACGTTGGCCTCGCACAAGCTTCGGTATCTATTGTCCCCGTGACAACAGGAGAATGCCGTGCAGCAAGCCGCAGTAAAACGATTGGGCGACAAGGGCTATCTGACGGGCAGCGATGTTGGCCTTGCTCTCGGCATCGTCATCATCCTAACGGTTCTTTTCCTGCCCGTTTCACCAATCGTTCTCGATATTGGTCTCGCGTTCTCCATTGCTCTCTCCGTGCTCATCCTGATGGTGTCGCTGTGGATCCAGCGGCCTCTCGATTTCTCTGCCTTTCCGACGGTGCTTCTGATTGCGACAATGATGCGCCTGTCGCTCAATATTGCGACGACGCGTGTCATCCTGACCCATGGCGATGAAGGGTACGCCGCAGCCGGCCAAGTCATCCATGGCTTTTCGCAATTTGTCATGGGCGGTGATTTCGTCATCGG
>NZ_JBFUMG010000948.1:0-1111 GCF_054049495.1 Phyllobacterium sp. P5_D12
GCACTTCGCCCGGCTATGCGCCCAAAAACCGCTCCACTCATCAAGCCAGTTGCGCCCGGATAGTTGAAATAGAATAGTCCGCCTACCAGTTCACCGGCCACATAGAGACCTGGGATGGGAGATTGGTTGGTATCGATTGCCTGGGCATCGGTTGAAATGCGCAGACCTCCGAACGTAAAGGTTATACCGCAGGTCACGGCATAGGCTTCGAACGGCGCCACCTCGATCGGATTGGCCCAATTGGATTTCGGCAACGGCAGGCCCTCTGTCTTGCGGCCGTCCTTGACAGTTGGATCGAACGGGACGTCACGTGTGACAGCAGCATTGAATTCACGCACAGTCTTCAGAAACTCGTCACGATTGACGTCATCCATATTGTCGGCCAATTCTTCCAGTGTATTGCCGGTGACGCGAGTAACGCGCCGTGTGCTGTACTCCGGACGCAACAGATGAACGACCGTAGAATCGAAAACCTGCCAGGCAAATTGTCCCGGCTGCTCCAGAATGACTCGCCCGTATTTGGCATAGGTATAATTGCGGATGTCCGCGCCCTCATCGAGAAAGCGCTTGCCGGTGGCATTGACCATGATCGACCAGGGATAGCTGTCGCGCTCATAGTCTCCGGTTACAGCAAGATCGCCGAAATCTTCGGCATAACGCTCCCAACCAACCGCGTGGCAGCCGGACCAGTTACCCTTGGGTTGGGCTCCGATTTTCAGCGCCATTTCCAACCCGTCTCCGGTATTGAATTTGCTGCCACGTACCTTGGCCAGATCCCAGCCTGGTCCGAGATACTTGCTGCGCCATTCGCTGTTTGCCTCGAAGCCTCCGCAGGCAAGCACGACGGACTTGGCCGCAACCTCTTCTGTGACCCCATCAAACTTGGCCACCACGCCTTCAACACCGGCATCCGAACTGATCAGATCGCGAACCCAGGCATTGTAGCAAATTTCGATGCCCTTCTTTTCTGCGGCGAGATAAAGCGAATCGACGAGGCCCTGTCCACCCCCCCATGCTGCGAGTGTTGCACCGCCCCAAAATTTGAAACGGCCATCGACCTTGAAGGATTGCCTGCCAAATTGCGGGTAGAATTTGACGCCCTGCTCTACCA
>NZ_JBFUMG010000949.1:0-1108 GCF_054049495.1 Phyllobacterium sp. P5_D12
TTCCGGTACGGGGCGAGATGGTGCAGGCGGTCCCTGGGTATGAGTTTCACGTGTTGGAAGCTGACCCCCGACGCATTCGCAAGGTACGTATTGTGCCTCTACGCCACGCGGCKGAACGCCGGCCAACCCGCCCTGTCAAGCAAGAAGATCCTGCGGATCAGCCGTCGGATCATGGCCAATGATCGTTTTCCTCGTGTCGCGCCTGTGAATGTCACAATATCCCGAGCCGAAAAAGAGACGGGCGTAATGCAACGGTTGGCGGGGAAAATCATTCTTCTGTCGGGCTGGAAGCGGGTTGCGCTGGCGTTCCTTATGGGCGCGCTCGCAAGCTTTGCGCTTCCGCCCTATGATTTCTTTGCCGTTTGTTTCATATCGTTTCCGGTTCTTGTCTGGCTTATTGATGGGGCCGTCGACAATTCTGGCGCTGGACCGATCCGCCGCTTGCTACCGGCCGCGATGGTGGGCTGGTGGTTCGGCTTTGGCTATTTCGTATTCGGGCTCTGGTGGATCGGCAATGCTTTGCTTGTCGACGCCGCCAATTTTGCCTGGGCCATACCTTTCGCCATTCTCGGGCTTCCTGCTTTCCTCGCCATCTTTTATGCCCTTGCGGCAGCGCTCGCACGGCTGTTGTGGAGCGATGGTCTTGGCCGAATATTCGCGCTGTCCTTTGGCTTTGGAATTGCCGAATGGCTGCGATCGTTCGTTCTGACGGGCTTTCCCTGGAACGCCATAGGCTATGCGGCTATGCCGGTGCCGGTTCTGATGCAATCATCGGTCATCGTCGGGCTGCTCGCGATGAATGCGCTAGCCGTGATCGTTTTTTCAATGCCTGCGCTGCTGGCAGGTCGGCATGGTCTGAGAACTGGCACTATTCTCGCACTTGTCCTGGTATCTGCCCACGTCGGATTCGGCGTCTATCGTCTCAGCAATGCAAAGGTCGAGGCCAAGGGGCTGCAAGTGCGTGTGGTCCAACCATCGATCGCGCAGGATCTCAAATGGGATGCCGACGCACGGCGGGGCATAATGGATAAATACCTCGCCATGACCGGTGAAGTACCCAAGGACGGTAAACCCAAACCGCAGCTCATCGTTTGGCCGGAAACAGCAG
>NZ_JBFUMG010000950.1:0-1100 GCF_054049495.1 Phyllobacterium sp. P5_D12
CGGTTTAGCTTCATCACGCGTTTTAGCGACCACAATACATCTGCAGATGTAACCGGGTTCCCGGAATGAAACTTTGCCTCTGACCGGAGGTCGAATGTGATTGTTCCGTCTTCCGCGATCGTCCATTTCTCCGCGAGACCCGGAACGATTTTGCTCGGCGTTACCGGATCCATCTCGATTAGGCGGTCATAGAGATTGTTGAGAACGTCAAAGGATTCCGTTTCCACTGCCTCCGCCGGGTCCATCGTCAAAAGGTTTGTCATTGACAGCCCTATGATCAATTGGTCCTTGGGTGTCTCGGCGTTCACCGCAATGGGCGTTGCAGCAAGTATCGAGGCAATTGCCACCGTCGCAAGTTTCAGTTTGATATTCATTGGTCGATCCTCCCGATCGTCGTTTTTTTAGGAAAAGAGCACGCCGCCATTGATGTCGAAACACCCTCCAGTGACGTAGCTGGCAGCATCGGACGAGAGCCACGCGGCGAATTCTGCCACCTCCGCAGACGTCCCCTCACGCTTCAAAGCCGTCGCGCCGGCCACGCGGCCGCGCACTTCAGGTTTGGTGAAATTGTCGTGAAAGGTGGTGTCGATCATTCCGGGACAAAGGGCGTTGACACGGATATTCGGACCGATCTCTTTTGCCAGTCCCCGGGTAAAGCTCATCACCCCGCCCTTCGAGGTCGCGTAGGCAAGCGCCCCCGGCCCGCCTCCGTCGCGCCCGGCCTGCGACGCGAATGTTACGATGGAGCCCCCCTCACCCATATGCGAAAGCACCGCCTTTACCGTGAGGAATAATGAGGTGAGGTTGAGGTCAAGCACCTGATGCCAGAATTCGGCGTCCATTTCAGGAACGGTTTTGCGGGCGACGAGACCGCCAGTGACGAACTGTRGGATGTCGATGCGGGGACCGAAGTTCTTTTGGGTCTCCTCAACTGCACGATCGACTTCGGCTTGCTTGGTCAGGTCGGCGCGAATAGCTACTGCCAAGCCGCCAGAACCAGTTATTTCGTCGATCGTATCGAAGGCAGCCTTTTCGCTGGAATTGTAGAGAATAGCGACTTTAGCGCCACTTGCTGCCAGTCTCACGGCACAGGCGCGGCC
>NZ_JBFUMG010000951.1:0-1097 GCF_054049495.1 Phyllobacterium sp. P5_D12
GGCAGCGACCCTTATCGACGCAAGACGGTTTCCTTTGCGACAGAGCTTGATCGCGCCACTGGCGTCGAAACAGTACGCATTGCAGAAGTCGGCAAGGATACCTCCGCCTTTACTGAAGAATATGACCCGAGCCATCCGGCAGYGGATGCCAATGGCTATGTGAAATTGCCCAATGTCAGCATGGTCGTTGAAATGGCGGACATGCGTGAAGCCAATCGCTCCTATGAAGCTAATCTCCAAGTCGTCAAGCAAGCACGCGAACTGATTGCCATGACTGTCGACCTTTTGAGGAATTCCTGATGATAGACCAACTTCTCAGTGTTTCCACGCGTAACGCCCTCTCGAATTTGGCGGAGMCCGTAACCCCAGGCGCAGCGTCCCCCACTGCAACCACCGGCCAGTCTTCATTCGGCAATATTCTGTCACAACTGGCAGGATCGGTCAGCAATAAGCTTGAAGGTGCCGAAGCGGTTTCCATGAAAAGCATGACTGGTGACGTGCCGACCCGCGATGTCGTGAATGCGGTCATGGATGCGGAACAGTCGCTGCAAACAGCCATCGCCATTCGTGACAAGATCGTCCAGGCCTATCTCGAAATCAGCCGCATGCCTATCTAAGGATCAACGATGAAAGCGCTTACTATTGCTGCAACCGGCATGAATGCCCAGCAGCTCAATCTGGAAGTGATTGCCAATAACATCGCCAACATTAACACAACGGGGTTTAAGCGTGCCAAGGCGGAATTTTCGGATCTGCTGTATCAGGCAGAACGTACCGCTGGCGTGCCCAATGCGGCGAACCAAAGCATCATTCCGGAAGGGGCAATGGTCGGGCTTGGTGTTCAGACATCGGCAGTGCGCAATCTGCATATCCAGGGCGGGCTCAACCAAACGGGCAACCCGTTCGATGTGGCGCTGGTCGGTCGCGGATGGTTCCAGATCCAGAACCCAGCTGGTGAGACGCTGTACAGCCGGGCTGGCACATTCAACACAAACAGTACCGGCCAACTGGTGACACTCGATGGAAATCTAGTCGAACCGAACATCATTGTCCCGACGGATGCGATCGAGGTCAAAATTACCGATACGGGCCAAGTG
>NZ_JBFUMG010000952.1:0-1096 GCF_054049495.1 Phyllobacterium sp. P5_D12
GTTCCGAGTCACGGCCCGATGAAATTCCTGATCGATTCGGAATATGAGGATATTTCGTTCATACCACTGCCAGGCCGGCCAACCGAATCTGGACGAAACAAGGTTGAACTTGTCTTGCAAGTGCGCGACCCGGCAATCGATTCCGACCTGGCATGGTCTGATCTAAAGGTGTTGGCATCAACGCTTCTCGCGCCCGCCGGCAGTATTGGTCCTGCGGTTGTTAATCMCGGTATTTTCAATGTTCGAGCCAGGCGGGCCAGTGCCTCTGCAACGATCGAAACCCGGCTCGGGACAAAGATAGCCCTCGATACCATCAATATTGCCGACGTCGTTAGCCCGGGAAGTCTTGTCCCGTTTCCTGGCGATCTGTTCGATCCAGCTATCTGGGACACGGAAGTGACGCTGCCCGAAACAGGTGACAAACCTGCCCGCATCGTTATCCGCGAGTATGAACGTTACTATACCGACAGGACCATTCCGGAGCAGCGCGCTGGTGCTACGAGGCGTCGCCGTGTTGTCGAGGAGCGACTGATTTACACCGCGTTTTTCGATTTGTGATTTCAAGGAAGCTTTATCTACGTACATCCAGATTATGAGAACACAACATCATAATTTTCCGATAGTAAGATTTTAAATTGTAGACATATAGGATTAACAAAGTCGAACACTTCCGGAAGTAAAAGGCAATACGCAGGTATTGCTTATGCATTGTTAGTGTAATGCTCAATTATTGCTTGTGAAAGATCAGTTTATTCCTACTACGACTGAAAAATATCCAACTGAGTTAGAATGGCCGAGGATAAATTGCAGATAAATGTGGAATGACGGTGTCTGTGCAAATCAATTGGACACTGAACGCAACACACGGATATCTATCACGGAGGAAAAAACACATGCCGATTGATTTAACAGCTCCGCTTTCCTGGAAAAGCGCCGATACAGATGAACTGTCTCTTCTACAGAATCTTCAAGGGAATATTCTAAAGGGACACGGTCGTGAGTTTACAGCGAATATATTTTTCAAACTGAACCCGACAAAAAAAGTTCAAGCAAAACGCATGCTGCGCGAACTTGCCAATTTTCATCTGACCAGTGC
>NZ_JBFUMG010000953.1:0-1095 GCF_054049495.1 Phyllobacterium sp. P5_D12
GTCGGACGGAACGTTCGTCCATGCTCCAATGGGTCAGCATCTATGGTGATTGTAGCCTGTTCTGGAAGAGGCAATGTCCAGTTCATCGCGGTATTCTGGCTGGCCTTCGAGCCGCACCAGATCACAAGATCGGCCTCTTTGATCAGCTCGATAGCTGCCCAGGAACCAAGCGGATTCAATGCGCCAGCGGCGTATGGCAGTGTCTCTGCCACTGCGCCGCGGCCCGTCAAACTGGTGACTACGAGGCCTTGGAGTTTTTCTGCGAAAACACCAACATCCATGGTTGCGTCCGATCCATGTACGCCTCCGCCGCACACCAGTGCCGGCCGTTTGGCCCTGCGAATAAGGCTAATAGCCTCTTGGATCGGACCCGCAGGCGGCGCCGAGCGTAGGTAGGGCGCACGGATCGCTCGATCGTCGATTGCAATCTTGATTTTCTTTTCATCCCATTCTGCATCGAATATGTCGTGTGGTATGATCAACGCAACCGGACCTTGGCGCGGTGACGTGGCTGTGCGAAACGCTGTCCGGATCAGTTCGGGCAGCGCTGTCACGGATGGAACCAGCCAAGCTTCCTTCGAAATGGATTTGAAGAAAGTCAGCTGGTCAAAGCCTTGGGAGGCAATTCCTTTGTCTTTAAGCGGCAGCCAGTCGAGCGGCAATTCACCGACAATGCCAATCATTGGAATGGAGGCATTCAGGGCTTCTACAAATCCAGCGGAGAGCAGATTGGCTCCCGGACCGACTGTCACATCGCAAACACCGGGCTTCCCGGTCAAACGCGCATAAGCGTCAGCCGCATATGCCGCATTGCGCTCGTCGCGCATCAAAATATGACGAATTCGGTCGGTACGGCGAGAGATGCCGTCATGCAACGCTGTCGTCTGGCCGCCGGGCATGCCGAATATGAGCTCCACGCCATATTGCGCCAGCATTTCCGATACCAGATCTCCTATGTGAGCCATTACGATTCTTCCCTGCGTGTTTGTGTGTGTTGGTGTGCCAAGGCGCGTTTACTGCCCGGCGGGAGCGACGTTTTGCTTCTTGTCGGTTTGTTCCAGATGGCAGCGATGCTGGTGACGGTTTCCTTGTAGG
>NZ_JBFUMG010000954.1:0-1094 GCF_054049495.1 Phyllobacterium sp. P5_D12
CAATCAATCCGGGTAAAGTTGATGACCGGGCTGCAAATGCTACGTCGAGCGATGCAGCTGTTGCCCAAGGCTCGCTTGCCGGCGTCAATTCGAGACAATGGGTTATCGCGATCCTACCCTCGCACGTCGCCGGACAAAGCGAAAATGGGCAGATTCTTGCATCGGAAGTGACGAGCCTCATTGCAAAATCACTCGTTGAAGGAACTGATATCCGTGTCACTGATTTCTCCTTCCGCGGAGGCGGTTGGGCGGGCTCACCGAACAACCCACCAAGCAGCGAAATCTCGCTGGCAACGCCCCTCGGCATTCAGCTGGAACTAACGCTCGCCAGTCAAACCGCCCTTATCGTGGTGAGCATTCTGCGTTTGGCGGATCATAGCCTGATCTGGAAAGACAGTTGCGTCGCCGATCGCCTCCCCCTGGAAAGAGGCGAAACCAGTCAGTTGCATGGGCTAATCAATCACTTGATCGATGAAGTCCATGGTTGCTTTCTTTTCCGCGGTGAAGGAGCAAAGCTCGAGCGCGAAACCACGATGATCGAAGCTGTCAACTCGGTCTTCCGGTTGTCTCGAGACGATCTCGATAGAGCGGAACGCATCCTCCATAACATTGCTGCGGACCGGCCTTCTTCGTCGGTCTATGCATGGCTCGCCTTTATCAGGACTTTTCGGGTTGGACAGCGTTTCAATGCCTACGACTCAACGATAGTCGAAGAAGCCCAATTCTACGCCCGCAAGGCATTGGAGTTGGATGCCAACAATTCCATCGCACTTGCTCTCGTTGGGCACGTGCATTCATTCTTGTTTTGCGAATACGACTATGCCGCCGGACTGTTCGAGCGAGCGATCAAGCTCAATCCAGCACAACCACTCGGTTGGGATCTCTATTCCATGTTGCATTGTTACGCTGGGCAGCCTGAAAAGGCGTTGGCCATGGCCAACTGGGCCCAGAACCTGGGGTTCTACAGCGTGCACAAGTATTATTTCGACACGACGAAGTGCATCAGTGCGGCTCTGGCCGGCGATCACGCAGCCGCCATTTCTGCCGGCGAAGACGCGCTGAAGATGCKTCCGGATTTCAATTCTCTCTTGCGC
>NZ_JBFUMG010000955.1:0-1090 GCF_054049495.1 Phyllobacterium sp. P5_D12
CTTAAGAACAGAGGTGCCCATAGTGTTTTTAAACAACCGCGCCATAATCTCAACCCTCGGTGTCAACTTTTCTTTGACACCAGGCAAGATTTCCAATCTGTCTCGGGGGCTATGCTGATGACACAAATGCTGGCGAGTGTTCAGGATGTTCTTGAGGCGGAAATCGTCTTCCAGAATGGTGCGGATATCATCGATCTGAAGGATCCGGCGAACGGCGCGCTGGGCGCGGTTGCACTGCCCAAGCTTTTGGAAGTTATCGATTTTATTGCGGGAAGGCGGCCCGTCAGTGCCGCTTGCGGCGATCTTCCCATGCAACCTGAAGTCGTTCGCACAAAGGTTGAGGAATTCGCCGCAACCGGCGTGGACTATATCAAGATCGGGCTCTTCGAGTCAGGCAATTTAGCCGACTGTCTGGAAGCGCTGAAGCCGCTTGCGTCACACAAAAAATTGATCGCGGTGCTCTTTGCCGACTACCGCGACACATACAGCGAAAATCTGTTTGCGGAGCTCTCTTCCGCTGGATTTCACGGCGTGATGATCGACACGGCCGACAAGTCGAAAGGGCGGTTGCTCGACCACATGACACCTGACCAGATCGGCAAATTCATCAAGGATGGCCAGTCGCACGAATTGAAGGTTGGCGTTGCCGGATCGCTCGAAGCGCCGGATATCCCGCGCCTGTTGTCATATGCCCCGGATTTTCTCGGTTTCCGCGGTGCGCTGTGTTCAGGTCTCGATCGCACCGCGCCGATCGATGCGCAGGCAACAGCGAAGATTCGCGGCCTGATCCCGGAGGCTCTTGAGGCGAGCGCCCCTCCAGGCGTCGACTACAAGTTGCTCGCCGCGCGCGGCTACTTCCCGGATCCTGCTGAGGCCGGACTTGGAACCGACAAGATATTCGTCCGTGATTTCGTTCTGCCCGTCCATATCGGCGCCTATAGTTTCGAACATGGCAAGGCGCAGAAGGTGCGTTTCGATGTGTCGGCCGATGTTCTGCGGGTGACGCGCAATCCGGAAGACATGCGCCACGTCGTTTCCTACGATCTCATCATGGACGGCATTCGTGCCATCGTCGCCCGCGGCCATATCG
>NZ_JBFUMG010000956.1:0-1087 GCF_054049495.1 Phyllobacterium sp. P5_D12
GTATATAACGCAGCATTTCTTTAGACCTGCTCCCCGCTCAGCCAGAAAGTATCAGGCATGTAAATGCCGAGATAAGATGTGGGATCAAATCCGTAGAGGCCCTTTTCGGGAACGTTCTGCAAACGTGATGTACGCACAATCGGTTGCAGCGTTCCATTCACAAGCCCAATCGAAAATACCTGCTGGGTATAGATGGCCAGCATCTGCTGCCAGATTTCAGTGCGCTCCGCCAGGTGAGCGGATCGCTGCCAGCGCCCCAGAAGCTCGGTAAGCTGAATCGCTTCAGGAAGGTCCGCTGCCTTGCCCTGGCTGCCATGCGACAGGTAATACATTCCCCAGAGCGGCCATTGCAGCTGATCGTCCATCGTGGGCGCCAGCTGTCCCGGGTTCATGTCGGCAGTTGCCACGCCGTTGTCCATGCCATACCAGATCGACATCATGATGCGCCCGCCCATGGCACGGCTGCGGAAAATGTCGCGCTGGGATGTACGAATGAACAGCGCGATTCCGATCTTGCGCCAGTGATCCGTGACGAGTTCAAGCACGTCCGTATCCACGGAGCTCTCGCCCGGCGTTTCGATTGTGATCTCGGCTAGCCGACCGTCCGGGAGCAGGCGAATGCCGTCCTCATCGCGATTTTGCAATCCGGCCTCGTCAAGAAGCGCGTTGGCCTGTTCCGTATCGTGATCGATCCACGCATTAGCATACTCGGGCTTGAACAGAGGACTTTCGGGCAAAAGTGTATCAGCACTGGGAACGCCGAGGCCGTAAAACACCGCCATATTGATTTCATGCCGGTCGATGGCAAGCGACAAAGCCCGTCGCACCCGCACGTCGCGAAACAGCCCACGCCAAACGTCATCGCCGCAATTGAGATTCGGCAGTATTGCGACGCGCGAGCCGCGAGTCATTTTCCACAGATCAACCTTCACAGGGTAGCGGTCTTCCGCGTCCTTCAGAAAGGTGTAATCAGCAAAATCGATGCCGGTTGCCTGCAGGTCACTTTCTCCCGCGCCCGTTTTCGCGGGAATGATAGAGGATGAACTGACATTGAGTACGAAGCGGTCGATATAGGGCAGTTGACGGC
>NZ_JBFUMG010000957.1:0-1070 GCF_054049495.1 Phyllobacterium sp. P5_D12
GTTCGGAGACGTCCGCACGA
Source organism: Phyllobacterium sp. P5_D12 (assembly GCF_054049495.1). Lineage (NCBI taxonomy): Bacteria > Pseudomonadati > Pseudomonadota > Alphaproteobacteria > Hyphomicrobiales > Phyllobacteriaceae > Phyllobacterium > Phyllobacterium sp. P5_D12. Next base: position 21 of record NZ_JBFUMG010000957.1, read on the forward strand.
CCGATCTCCGTCTTTTGAAACCCGCCGCTTTGTGCTCCCCAAGATTTTGTTTGATTTTTTTGCTCCTGCTCACCGCCCGAGACCAGTATCCCGTCTGGTCCCAAGTTCTTAAGGGTCAATGCCATAACCCTATAATTCATCGTTGCCGGATAGGCCTGGCTGTAGAAATGGGCAATCACCTGATCTGTCGTCCCTACAGCACTGCCCCAATCGCCGCCCCATTTGTACTTGTTGTCCTCGGTACAACCAGCCACAATCCTGCCTTTGCACCTGTCGATACGAGGCGCGGGCCATTGAAACGAGTCCGCAGCTTCCATTTGGAAGCCTCCCGCTGCTACAAGCGCCATTGGCCCGACTAGATCTTTCTCCAAAAGGTAAAAGTAAAGAACACCATAGCCTTTATGATTTGCGCCCACCGTGGGGCTAATGCAAAATCCGTCGCCCGCCTTTACGAGATGACCGCTTTGAACTCCCCAGACTGTCTCGGGCTGCGTGTAGGGCATCGTATCCATCGCTATCGACTCGAACATCACAAACTTCCCGCCGACGATCAGGTAGTTGTCAGCATTGACCGGAAGCGGCAAGACTGCCTCGCTCTTGATATCGTAGAGCTTTGCCAGGGCAATGGTGTCCACCACCGGAATGCCGCCTTCGACCATCACAACGCCCGTGGGATTATCCCAGATGTCCCAGGCGTACATGATCGATTGGTTGCTTTCATTGTGGGTGAGTCCGAGAGCATGGCCGATCTCGTGCAGTGCCATGGTCCAGAGGTCATTGACAAAGGCCGCCGCTATCAAACCGAATAGCCCGCCATCGACGGAGTACTCCTTCTCGCGCATTGCTTCCCAATTTTTGTCGTTGTTAAACACGATCTGGCGCTGGTCCCCGACCGGATTTCCCTGAAAGCTTGTTTCGGCGGTATACAAAATGTTTTTGCACCTACCAAAACGAAGATTAATCCGGGGAAAAAGATCGGTCGCCGAACGTTGCGCCTCCGGTATCTCTTCGAAGACGAAGCTTGATGCTTTCTGCCAGCACAATAAAGCG
>NZ_JBFUMG010000958.1:0-1070 GCF_054049495.1 Phyllobacterium sp. P5_D12
GTGGCAGACTGGCGAATGGTCGTCAGCGCCGGCGACAGGAGATCCGCATTCGAAATGTCGTCGAAGCTGACCAGTGAGACGTCGTCTGGTATGGAAATCCCAGCGTCGCGCGCCGCTCTCATGGCACCAAGCGCCAGCATATCGGCAAAGGTGAAAATGGCTGTTGGAGGATGTTCCATTGCCATCAAGGCCTCGAACGCCGACATTCCCTGGTCGCCGACATAGTCACAGTAGATGACGAGCGCGGGATCGATTTCGAGATCGGCATCCGCCATTGCCGCTTTGAAACCGAGGATGCGCTCCTCCGTGCTGAGCATGCGGCGCGGTCCGCCGATCACAGCAATGCGGCGATGGCCGTTTTCGATCAGGTGGCGGGTTGCCAGAATGGCGCCCTTCCGGCTCTCGGCGAACAGCCGAGGTGCCTTGGCACCGGGCACATCCTCGTCGAGAAGCACGACATGGCCGGCCCGGTTGATCATCTTTACCAGACGACCATCGTCGAAATGGTTCGTCAGCAGCAGAATTCCATCGACCTCGCGGTCTTCCAGCCGTGACAGGAAGGCTAGTTCGTTTTCGACGATGTTGCGGCTGTTGAACATTACCATACTGTAGCCATGTCGTGCGGCCTCTGCTTCAGCGGCGCTGGCGATGGCCGCAAACAGCGGGTAGGCAATATCGGCGGTAATCATCCCAAGCGTCTCGCTCCTGCCCTGCGTCAAACGACGAGCCAGCGCGTTCGGCCGATAGCCAAGCTGTAAGACCGCGTCCTCGATGCTGGCCACCGTCCTGTCGGGGAGGGTGATCTGGCCGTTCAGATGGCGTGAAACAGAGGTAACCGACACACCTGCCGCTGCGGCCACATCACGAATGGTCACACTCTTCTTGCCAGTTAACTTCATCTGCATTCCAACCCGAAAGTAGCTTATAAACCGGTTTCGTAAACCGGTTTCATAAACAACTGACCTTTCGCAATCGACTGGCTTGCGCCTGCGGCTGTTGGAATTCCTGCCATATGCGGGGTGATGTGAACTTTGTCGTGAGTCCAAAACGGATGGTGAGCCGGCAAGGGC
>NZ_JBFUMG010000959.1:0-1066 GCF_054049495.1 Phyllobacterium sp. P5_D12
GTCACGTCCTTGCCGTCGAACCAGACAGAGCCGGAGGTCGGCACGTCCAGTCCTGCCATGATGCGCATGAGGCTGGTCTTGCCGGACAGGGTCGGCCCGAGCAGTACATTCAGCGTCGCATGTTCCAAAGTCAGCGATATATCGCTGAGATGGGGTTTTCCGCCCACTACCTTGGATACATTCCGCAGTTCTAACATTCTTACCCCTCCCAAATGCTTCATTCTGAGCCTTGTTCATTTCATTTCTCCGGCCTCCACCGGAGATCTGAAATGCGGTGAATCCTTAAGCCCTCCACACTTTGGATCGCCGGCCATGCCTACTCCAGTGCCGGCGATATCTTCCAGTCTCTCAGTTTGTAGACGGTTCCGGGCCGGGGCCGTGGTTCGCTTGCCCCCTCCTTCATCCGCCGTTTGAAACTGTGGATGGGCGTTGCAAGATCATCGATGCGAATTTCAACGACGGATGGACCATCGCAAGCGAAAGCCTTGTCCAGCGCCGGCCCGATCTGGTCGGGTGTTTCGACGTAAAAGCCTTCGAGACCTAAACCCTGCGCTGCAGCCGCAAATCCAGGCTTGCAGCTTTGGTTCTCCAACAGTGCAGATTGAACGTTCTTGAAGAAAATATCCTGCCACAGCTGAATCCAACCGAGCCGTCCATTGTTCAGGACAATGTTCACGACCCGTTGCTTATGTTGCAGCTGGCTCGCCAATTCGCCGATCGTGTAGGAAAACCCTCCATCTCCGGCCACGGTGACGACACGGACACCAGGACGTGTGGCAGCTGCACCAACGGCCGCGGGGGTCGAATATCCCAGTCCGCCTTGTCCGCGTGCATAAAGGAAGCTACGGCCGGCCTTTTTGGCCGGGAGAAAATTGGCGATCCATCCCGCAGAGAAGCTGGCATCAGAGATCACGATATCGTCTTCACCAAGACGCTTTGCCAGCTCGAACATTGCACGTGGCGGCGAGATCGGAACTTGGTCGCTAACAATTTCGATACGTTTTTGTTCTTCGCCTTCCGCCTTTACCGCGCTAATCCGCTCGATCCACTGAGGATGCGACTGATC
>NZ_JBFUMG010000960.1:0-1065 GCF_054049495.1 Phyllobacterium sp. P5_D12
CCGTTTCAATGTCCGCATAAAGCCCGCTTGCAACAGCGCCACATATGGCAGCACCCTTGGCACCGAATTCCGTACCGTTGGCTATCTCAACGGGAAGGTTTAAGCCGTCCGCGAACATCTGCGCCCACACATTGCTCCGCGACGGTCCTCCAGCGAGCCGCACGACGTCGGGGATGGCGGCATCAGGTCCTTGCAGGTGGGTCTCAAGGTCGTACTTGTGCGCAAAGACAATGCCTTCATAGACGGCTCGCATCACGTCACCTAGATCGTTGTCAGCCGTCAGACCGAGAAAGCCTCCCGGAGCACCTTGAGGACCGCCAAAAAGGAAAGGGAAAAACAAGATATCGTTGTCCTTCTTGAGGGCGATATCTACCAATGCGTTGCAAACATCATAGATGGATTTACCTTCCTGCAAGGCGCGATCACCCTCTGCTGAAAGCATCGTCTTACACATCCATTCCAGGTTGCTTGCCGATGTGGGCGTGGCTGATGTCGCAAGAAAGGTCCTGGCAACCGGGTAGGCCGCTTGAATAGTCGGTAGCGGGTTCAAGGTTGGGCGATGATGTAGCGTGGAGTTGATACTGAATGTTCCCGCCACAACGGCCAGCTGGTTGGGAGCCGTGACACCTGACGCAAGTGCGCAGCCCACTACATCGTAAACGCCCCGCGCCACGGGCGTACCGGCAATTAACCYAGTCTGACGTGAGGCAGCTTCGCTCAGACCTGCGGCAATATCTGTCGATGGCAAGACCGGCGGCAGCTTACCGATCCACTCGCCGAGGCCGAGCTGTTCAAGTGCGGTGCTCGCGATTGTACCGGTATTGACATCAATAATACCGGCACAGCCGCCGTCCGTTGCATCCGTGGAAATATCGTTGCACAGCCGCATCCTCAAAAAGTCCTTGCATAGAAGGACGTGTGCGGCGCGGTGGAGTGTCTGTGGTTCAAATCGCGAGAACCATGCCAGCAGAGCCAAGGTCTGTCCGGGCCATATCTGCTGTTGTATGTGTGTCGAAAGATCCTTCGACAGACCTGTCTTCGACCATTCATCAATCAGGGCAGTGC
>NZ_JBFUMG010000961.1:0-1065 GCF_054049495.1 Phyllobacterium sp. P5_D12
GTCCGTCATAGGCCTGAATGCGACCCTTGTTCGACTTGCCATCAGGTAAGGTCATTTCCTCGAACACCACATTCCAGCTGGTCGGCGCCTTATCCTTGAACGCTTCAGTGTTGTACATCAGCACGTTCGGACCCCATACGTAAGGCACGCCATAATGAACGTCCTTGACGGTGTGCCAGGGCGCGTTCTGCATGCGTTCGTCAAGAGTCTTCCAGCTCTTGATAAGGTCCGTATTGATCGGCTGAACGCGCTTGCCGGCAACGAGACGCAGCGACGCATCTCCGGACGCGGTAACGAGATCGAAGTCGCCTTCGTTCATGAGCGCGACCATTTCGTCGGATGTTGCAGCAGTCTTGACGCTGACCTTGCAGCCGGTCTCCTTCTCGAAGCCCGTGACCCAATCATAGGCCTTGTCGGTATCGCCGCGTTCGATATAGCCGGGCCACGCAACGATGGAGACTTCGCCTTCTCCCTTGCCGATTTCTTTCAGCGCTTCCTGGGCGAGGACCTGCGTGGTGAAGGCAAGGGAAAGTGTAAGTGCAGTGCAGGATTTCAAAAACTGCTTCATCTCAATTCTCCCGTTTTGGCCCTGCTTTCAGGGCATATGTTCCCGGTAAGAAAAGTGCCTTGATTTCTCCGTATTCGCAAATTCATTTATCAGAAGGGTGCTATCGGAAATTCCGATATCACCGGGATCGACCGCTGCGCAGGGCTTCAGCGATACCAACGAAATCCCGGGCAGCCTGGGGCAGGCTGGAACCCTTGCGCCAGACCATGCCGACCTGCACCACGGGGAGCGCACCGGAAACGTCGCGGCTTTCGATGCGATCGCCTTCAAGCGACCACGGACGGTAGACAAGATCGGGCAACAGCGCGATCCCGGCGCCGGTGGCGACGAGACTACGGACGGCCTCAACCGAGCGGGTGCGGAAGGCGACATGCGGACGCGCGCCGAGGGCGGTCAGAAGTTTGCCGGTGTTTTCCTCGATCTCATCGACAGTCAGCATGATCAGCGGCTCCCTGGCGATATCGTTGATCGAGATGATATCCGCACTGACCAAGGGA
>NZ_JBFUMG010000962.1:0-1065 GCF_054049495.1 Phyllobacterium sp. P5_D12
AGCGTGCCTTCCACGGTAGGCACAAGCAGCGGAACGACGCTGATATCGGTTAGGGGCCGCAACTGGCAGGCGAGCCGTACGCCGGGATCTGCGTTGATGCGGTTCAATGTTGTCAGCTCAGTGGATTCGGGTCTCGGTAGTGATGCCGCGCCGTAAACGACTTGGACACGGCAGGTCGAGCAGCGGCCTTTACCACCGCAGACCGCATAATGCGGGATCCCACCGAGTCGGCTCGCTTCAAGCACGCTGAAGCCGCGCGGAACGTTGACGATTTGCCCCTCCGGATAACGGATTTCGATCTGGTCAGTCCGTTCGCGCCAGCTGCGACGTGTGCGCATGGCAAAAACAGTCAACAACGTGCCCGCAAATCCGCCATAGAGTGCGTATTTCGTCATCTGCACCCGTTCCTTGCGGACTTCGGTCGTTGCAAATGAATATGCGGCGTCATCGCTCTTCGAACCGCCGTAGCCGGTGCTTGTACCCGCCGGGCCGTACCCGCTGCTGGATTGCGGTGGCTCGCTGGCGAGTATGCGTCCCGTACTGGCAAATCCAAGCAGGGCCAGCACCGGCAGGAGAATGGCAAAGGTCAAAAGGAAGGGTGCGGCCTTGTAGTACCACGGGCGATAGCGCAGCCAGAAATGGACTCCTATACAGCCATGCGTCCAGACCACGACAAGGGCAATCGATTGGCGCAAACCGTTCATCGGTGAGTTGATCCATAGCGAGCGGATGACAAACGCGTAGACGTCCTGCGTGCCCATGATTTGGGAGCTGATGCGTGTTGCAATCACGTGTTCAATGATCAACAGAGGGATAAGAATGCCGAGAATAATCTGTAGCGCTTCCCTAAATGGCATGACGAGGGTGCGGCGCCGATAGAGTGAACGCATGACGAGCGCGATGTGAACGAGAACCGAGCCATAAAGAAGGACGGTGCCGACCGGATTGCGCCAGATAGCGGTGAACCACAGCCGGCCTTTTTCCGCAGCATCCAGAGAGATCAGGTTCAGCGCGTGATTGGCAAGATGCAACGTCACGAAGACCAGTAGGATCAGCCCCGAAATC
>NZ_JBFUMG010000963.1:0-1060 GCF_054049495.1 Phyllobacterium sp. P5_D12
GCGCACGCACAGTGCCCTTCGATAGCCGTGCAGCCGGGCGTGCAGGGTCTCCACATGTGCAAAGCCCGGCTTCCACATCAGAGAGCCATAGCCAAAGACCCAAAAATCGCCCATATCCGTCCTGATAGATTTGCCTGATAGATTTGCCTGAGAGAACTGTTTGAGAATTCAGCCCGGCGAGTCAGTTGATGTGGTTTTCGAGACCCGGAGCGCAGTGGACATTTGGTCCATGAGCACCGGAAGTGCAGAAAATCGCATCAAATGGCCGTCGGGGTGGATTGTCAACGGTCTCTCCCTGACCGATAGCGAGACCCGCCCCATGCCGTCAAGCACTGCCGAAAAGAGCCGCAAGCCTTCGAGACTTCCGATCATCATCGGCGCACTGATTATCCTTGCCGGCGTGATCTACACCGGCGGCTGGTACTATCTGGCCAATCAATTGGAAAGCCGGGTCGCGACGAATATCGCGGGCTTCAAGCAGCAGGGTATCGACGCCACTTGCGAAAACGCCGGGGCGAGCGGCTATCCCTTACGCGTTGGTCTCGACTGCTCGAAAGTAGGCTGGGTTGACCAGGCCAAAAACATATCCATCACCGCCGGCAGCTTTCGTTCCGCCGCGCAAATCTACGACCCGCTGCAAATTGTCAGCAGCGTCGAAGGCCCTGCCGCGGTCGACGTGCCCGGCGCTCCGCCCCTCGACGTGAAATGGGAACATCTCGCCACGAGCGTCCGGCTCGACAAGCCACTTCCAAAACAACTTTCGATCGAAGGCAGCAATGTCATGGTCAATGAGCGCGGGAACGTGAGCAATCCTGTTCCGCTCGCCGTCATGCAGACCGGGAAACTTGAGTTCAACACTGCCCAGCCGCAGATGGATATCGCGCTTTCCTTCGACAAGCTCAAGATCGCCGACAATATTGTCCTCGACAGACCTTTGCCCGAACTGACCGGCGCCGCCGATGTCCAGCTTGCCAACGGTTTCGCGCTCCTGGCAAAACCCGAGCGTGACCTGTCGGTTCTGCGCGGCCAGACGGRAACGCTGCGCAAAGTCGAACTGTCC
>NZ_JBFUMG010000964.1:0-1058 GCF_054049495.1 Phyllobacterium sp. P5_D12
GGCCTTGGCCTCGATGCAGATGAGGTCAAAAGCGAAAAGCTGGCGTTGCCGGGCACGCGATTTGCCGTTGGCGCCTATCTTTCCTTCTGCACCAACCGCACGCTGCTTGAGGCCGTGGCCTCGTCGCTGACAGAGCTATTCTCGCCAGTTATTATCAACGAGCGCGTTCCGGCCATGCTGGCGAAATATGATTATGTGACGCCGGATATCCTGGCCTATTTCGACAAGCGGCCGACGCAGGCGTCACGTGATTCCGATTTCGCCCTGGCCTATGTGATGAAACATGCCGATACGCCGGAAAAGCAGCAGGCCGTCATCGACGCGCTCATTTTCAAATGTGATATCCTCTGGGCAATGCTTGATGCGCTAGCTCATGCCTACGGCGAAAGGGGCATTATCCCGCCCGGCGCTTTCGATCCGGAGGCGGCATGACTGGGGCAAGTCGCGTCCGTGCGGTTGTTTCCATGCAATCGCGACCCATATTAAAGTCTCATGCGCGGCTGCAGTATGATACGGTGCGCGAGGCATGGGCGCTGCTGTCGCCGGAACGGGTGTTCTGGCCGAATGAAGTGAGCCTCGATATCTTGAGGCTGTGTAACGGCCGCCACAGCGTTGCGCTGATGATTTCATTGCTGGCGGACCAGTATGCAGCGGATGAAGCCGAGATCGCGCCGGATGTAACCGGCTTTCTGCAGGAATGGTCCGACAAGTTTCTGGTGACGTTATGAACGAACCTGTCCTACCCCCGATCGGCATGCTGKCGGAATTGACGCATCGCTGCCCGCTGCAGTGCGCCTATTGTTCCAATCCGGTCGAGCTGTTGAAAGCCAACCGGGAAATGGATACGGCAGCCTGGCTTTCGCTGTTCGAGCAGGCGGCGGACCTCGGCGTTCTGCAGGTACATCTTTCCGGCGGTGAGCCGACGCTTCGCACCGATCTCGGGGAACTTATTGCCTGTCTGGCGCGGCGCGGCGTCTATACCAATCTCATCACGGCGGGTGTTGGCATCGCCGATGGCCGGATTGAGGCCTGGGYCGAGGCTGGGCTTGATCATATCC
>NZ_JBFUMG010000965.1:0-1049 GCF_054049495.1 Phyllobacterium sp. P5_D12
CTCCTGTTAAACGAGATGCGACAGGTGCGCCTTTACGTCTTAACGGGGAATGAACGGAAAACGCATTGGTCCGTGCTTTCGAGCTTCGGTATTGTTCACCAGGAGACGGATAGGTCTTTGGTCCATACGGAACTGGCCAAATCGGGAGTATTTTGGGGCCGCCGGTAGCCCCCACGTCGGTTTTGGCCTGAAGAACACTTCTTTTCGTAAAAGGCCTTCCGGAGGGTTGGGCCTTGCGGTGATGTCATTTTGTTTGATCGCGCTCAGCCTCTTCAAGGCGTCGCAGAAATTCTCTGAATCTCTCATCTTCGGCTAAAGGCTTGTGATACGACCGCAATGCTTCACCGTACTCCGGCCGCTTTAGTTGCCAGTCAATAATTCGCGCACCTTTGGGCTTTTCTTCGTCACTCAAATTCATTGTCCCTTGATCTCTCAACCGTTGTGTGGCGCGTTGGTTCCAGGTGCCGAAACTGCAACCATCGGGTTCATGAAATCGCGTTGCATTGACTTGCTCCGTCTTCTGGCGGACAATATCAAAGTCGCCAGGCATGTAACGGCCACTGGCGTTTGAGAGATGGAACGAGCTCCCGCCTGAACGTATGGAGGGGCTTCCATGCTGTATTCAAGCATCGATCATATTTCGTCGGAAAATGACTGGCACATCCTGGAAAAAGCCCATCAACGAGCCTGCCAGATTCTTGGCCGTGATCCGAAATACCATCCTCTCGCAGAACAGGTGGCACGTACGGTGATCATGTTTTTTGCGCGAGGCGAAAGAGACTACGGGAGACTGGCTAGTATGACCGCAAAACGGGAGATCAATTTGTTTGAGTTCGAGACAGAGACGATGGGAACCAACGTCCGCGACATCCATGATAATGGCAAGCCGTCCCAAGTACTTCCACTGACTCGCGACTTGGTCCCACCCCGGGGATCAGCAGGGCCCGACTGTGATAGGTAGTAAAACTATGTCTTTTGCTCTTTCTCGGCTTCATCAAGCCGGTCTAAAAGCTCCTGAAATCTATCGTCATTCTCGGGCACACTATGCC
>NZ_JBFUMG010000966.1:0-1049 GCF_054049495.1 Phyllobacterium sp. P5_D12
CCCAACAAGCAGCAACTGTCCATCGCCTGACTGAATAAACTGTATTGCTTGTTACTCAGGCCTATTCGCTTTTGACAGCCTTGTGCCCGGTGGTTTCCAGTATCGAAATACGGAAGTAAACTGGCTCCAGGGCTCGTTCATGGTCTCGAATGACGGTCTTCACATAAGCAGGCTGCCACCATTCGGCGCTCTTGTTCAAAAGCGCATGGGCCGTGTTTCTGCCGTCGATATGATCGGGTTCCTTCGTAAGTTCCTCGAACTTGCCCGTCACAATAACACTCTGCCAATTGTTCGTCGCGGATATCTCATCGAATTCAACGCAGACATGCGGGTTTGCGCGCATGAAGTCGACTTTCTGCCCGGCTGTCGTGAATGAATAGAAAAACACGGAATGATAGGCGAAAGTCAGCGGCACGATGTAAGGTCGATCGTCCTTTGCACACGCCAACCTGCCGATCGTCGCTCTTTCGAGCAATTCCCGGATTTCCTGCTGTGTCATCTCTTTGATAATCATCGGCCCACCGTTTCAACAACGAGAATTTCAGCATCGGGACCAGCCGTCAAGATTCTTCTTTCCGATCGAAACTGCTGCGCTCCTTGGTACTCCACATGTCAGCAGCCTCGAGATTATCCTCGGTCGCAATTCGTTCATGTTTCTCATCGTTATCGCGGACGCGGTATTGCAAGGAACCACCCGCCGCGGGTAAAGTTGCCATAATCTCGAACGTAGCCGTCGATTTCACCTTGTTGCCGCCCCAGCCCTTCATGCGGACTTTCTGGCCGACCGCAAAGCGGTGGCTTGGTATATCGGGCGTCTTGTAGCGTCGATGCATGTTCATCGAAAATTCTCCTGGTAGATGATTTGCTTTGGTCGCGCAGTCTCCGGCGGGAGACGGTGGATAGATATTCATTCTGTCGCATTAAAACTCTGCGTCCGTGAAGGGCCGAACTATTCGACCTTCTCAAGGAGCCCACTGGTCAAATTCGATTCGGACCGAGTATTACAGTTTGGGCTTTAATTGTGTTGGCATGAGCGTCAAATAAAAAAT
>NZ_JBFUMG010000967.1:0-1046 GCF_054049495.1 Phyllobacterium sp. P5_D12
ATCAGCAACTGGCGGGATCTGATGACCACGGCAGCACAGGTAAGGGGCTATCTCGGTATTTCCCCCTCAGCCTATGAGGATGCGCTCGATGTTTTTGGTCAGGAAAATACCGCCATCGTCATTGGCTGCATCCTGCAGCGAGCTCAGAACATCAATTCCGCCGGCGGTTACCTGCGGGCTTTGACCGAAAAGGCGAGGGCAGCGGAGTTTTCCGTCGGGCCGATGCTCATGGCGGCATTGAAGGCAAATGGCGTGCAGCCGCAGTTGGTGGCGACGACATGAGGGATCCAACGGGATATCGGTTGCCTGCGCCTATTTACCGTTCAGAACAGGCGGCGTCGCTTCAACCGCTCCGGGACGCGCCTGGTTCGGTAGATGATCATCCCTCGAGAACAATGCCAATGTTCCCAACAGCGCGAAAAAGATCAAAAGCGCGCCGACTACAACGCATTGGTGTATCATTGTGCATCTCCGTTCTTGCCATAACCCGCTTAGGCACGAAGGGTTACCTATCTTTTAAATTTCCGAGATTAACGGACATCGGCGAAGGCTACCGCATAGGTCCCAAAGATCAGAGCATGAACTTGGGAACTGGATGGTTGGGCGCGCCACGGCCTGAAGGAGTTGGCTTGATGGGCGCTTGCAAATTGTGGTTTGGATCTGTCTTCCTCACTTGACCTGCGGCCCATTGGTTCGGTACCTGGTCACCGCTCGCTGTACCTTGGCGGAACTGGTAATGGCGTCGCTAAGATCAACCGGATCGCATCTGCAGATGGTGCCGAAATGATTAGACGATGCAGCTGCTACGGCAGAACAAGCCCGAGCTTCTTTGCCCTGTCGAGCAGGTTTTTGACCGACGAAGCTGCCCAGGTGGAAGAGCCTCGCGGTGTGCGTTCATGCATCGCCTCGAGCTGACTGGCAATATCGCGCATGGCTAGATCCGGATTAGCGTTGGCGATGCCTGTAATCAGCATCATCAGCCGGTCCTGGGGGGTGCGGCGGGGGGAGGGGCGTATCAACTCTGGATCAGCCAGGCCTTCGCGAAC
>NZ_JBFUMG010000968.1:0-1044 GCF_054049495.1 Phyllobacterium sp. P5_D12
ACCATCGGCACGAAATGGGTGCGGGCCTATGTCTCCGAAGTCAATCTCGGACACGTCCGTTCCGGCATGCGCGCCAAGGTGACATCCGACAGTTTCCCGGATCGCCCGCTTGACGGCTGGGTCGGCTTTATCTCGCCGGTGGCGGAATTCACGCCGAAGACCGTAGAGACGGAAGATCTGCGTTCGAGCCTTGTCTATGAGGTACGGGTTTTCGTCGAGGACAAGGACGATATGTTCCGGCTCGGCATGCCCGCCACTGTAAAGCTTCTGGCCGACGAAGCACCAAAGCCCGTAGTCGAACAAACGGAAAGCAAGACAACGCCATGAGCGGCGCCGCGCCAACCAACCCCGTCACGGCGCGGACCATCCACAAGAGCTTCCGCCGCGATACGGGCGAGACCGTCAAGGCGCTGGAGGGGGTTTCCTTCGAAGCGCGGCAAGGCACATTGACTGCCTTGGTCGGACCTGACGGTGCGGGCAAAACCACGTTGCTGCGCCTGATTGCCGGGTTGATGGTCGCCGACAGTGGCGAGCTCTCCGTGCTCGGGATAGATGTTGCTGCCGATCCGCAGACAATACAGAACCGTATTGGTTACATGCCGCAGAAATTCGGCCTCTACGAGGATTTGAGTGTCCAGCAGAACCTCGATCTTTACGCCGACCTGCACGGCATCACCAGGGAACAGCGCAGAGAGATTTACCCGCGGCTGATGGAGATGACCGATCTCGGGCGTTTCACACAACGCCTTGCCGGCAAGCTATCCGGCGGCATGAAGCAGAAGCTCGGCCTCGCCTGCACGCTGGTGCGTTCGCCGGAACTCCTCCTCTTGGACGAACCGACCGTGGGCGTCGATCCCCTGTCACGGCGCGAACTATGGGAGATCGTCACCAAGCTCGTGCGCGAGGACAAACTGACCGTCGTCGTCAGTACGTCTTATCTGGACGAGGCAGAACTCTGCGACCACGCCGTCGTCATGCATCAGGGCAAGGTTTTGGCGCAGGGAAAACCCGACGAAATCACGGAAAAAGCCAAGGATTGTGTAT
>NZ_JBFUMG010000969.1:0-1044 GCF_054049495.1 Phyllobacterium sp. P5_D12
TTACGTGACGGGCCGCTACGCCGCGTCTTCGCGCCACGCCCTCGCCTAAGGAACAAAATCATGGGACAGATCAAGGACATCCTTCGCACCATGGAATATGGCCCAGCTCCAGAGAGCAATAGTGACGTTCAGGCATGGCTCGATGCCAACAAAAAGGGCTTCGGTCATTTCATCAATGGCAAATTTACCGGCAGTGAAGGCCTCAAGACCTTCGCAGTGATCAATCCGGCCAACGAAAAAGTGCTGGCGAAGGTTGCGCACGGTGCGAAAGCGGACGTCGATGCCGCGGTGAAAGCCGCACGCGCCGCCTTCAGCAAATGGTCCAAATTGCCGGGACATGAGCGCGCCAAATATCTCTATGCCATCRCCCGCCATATCCAGAAGCGCGAGCGCTTCTTCTCGGTGCTCGAGACCATGGACAATGGCAAGCCCATCCGCGAAACGCGTGACATCGATATCCCGTTGGTTGCCCGGCATTTTTACCACCATGCCGGCTGGGCCGAGATGGTCGAGACCGAGTTCGAAGGCTTCTCTCCGGTCGGCGTGTGCGGGCAGGTGATCCCGTGGAATTTCCCGCTGTTGATGCTGGCGTGGAAGATCGCTCCGGCGTTGGCAGCCGGTAACACGGTCGTCCTCAAGCCGGCGGAATTGACGCCGTTGACGGCAATCGCCTTTGCCGAAGTTTGCCATGAAATTGGCCTGCCTGCCGGTGTTGTCAATATCGTGCATGGCGATGGTTCAACCGGCGCACTGATTTGCGGCCACGAGGATATCGACAAGGTCGCGTTTACCGGTTCGACCGAAGTTGGCCGCATCATCCGCAGACAGATTGCCGGCTCGGAGAAAAAGCTGTCGCTGGAGCTCGGCGGCAAGTCGCCGTTCATCGTCTTCGAAGATGCGGACATGGACGGGGCGGTGGAAGGCGTCGTCGATGCCATCTGGTTCAACCAGGGCGAAGTCTGCTGCGCCGGTTCGCGCATCCTCGTGCAGGAAGGTATTGCGGAACGGTTTTACAACAAGCTGCGCAAGCGCATGGAGACGCTG
>NZ_JBFUMG010000970.1:0-1043 GCF_054049495.1 Phyllobacterium sp. P5_D12
CGCCAACGCCACCCGGATCGACACGAACCGGTCCATCTGGAATCGGGCGACGCCCGATTGCTTCGCGGTGATCGCATGCTCGCGCACGAGCCTCTTCAGGTCAGCGTAGGCAAACCGGACGTCGCCGCAGTAAAAGGCGGCCATCAGCCTCACCCGCTCTCCCTCCGCTAAGGCCACCCGTTCATTTTCCTGATCGGCGAGCTGAGCGAACTGCCTGAGCGTCGTAATTGCCTGCCTGTGCCGTCCGGTGAAGCTTTGCAGTATGCCAAGTCCCCACAAGGTACGTAACTGGTAATCGACGTTGCGGATCTCGCGCGCCAATTGGTTAGCCTCTATCCACGCCGCGTCGGCTTCGGGACCGAAATGGTCGGAGAAATTGAGGCCCGAGGCGTAGGACGCGATCAGTTTCATTTTGACAGCGGGTTCGCATCGCGACAGGGCTTCGACTGATTGCAGTGCCCGTTCTACGCGCCGGCGACTTTCAGCGACGGTCGACAACTCGTCCCAAAGCGGGATGGCAGCGCTGGTAAGACGCACGCCGACCTCGGGATCGGCGCCATCGCCTAAAGTCCAATCGATCGCCTTGAGTAAGTCGTTAACTCGCGGTTCGTAAGTGGCGGTCCATTGATTCCTCGGCTGCCATTGCCACTCCATCTCGGCTTGCTCGAACAGTCGTAGAAGATGGCGCGCAAGGTAGGATTGAGCGTCGACGGCTTCACCACTCCTGTTTAGCCGCTCGGCCGCAAAGCTGCGAGTACTGTCGAGCAGGCGATAGCGTGGTGCGCCGGCATCGTACGCGACCGACAGGAGCGATTTCGCGGCGAGGCTTTCAGTACACGCTGCTATCTCCTCGATGCTTCCGCCCATGCGGCCGGCGACGCCGATCACATCGGATAGAAAGAAGCTTGCCGAAAAAACCGAAAGCAACCGCAGGAGCCGAGCCTCATCCCGGGACAGGAGTTGGTAGCTCCAATCCATGGTCGCAAGAAGGGTCTGGTGGCGCGGTAGAGTTTCGCGAGATACCGCGTTGAGCGGCTCAAAGC
>NZ_JBFUMG010000971.1:0-1041 GCF_054049495.1 Phyllobacterium sp. P5_D12
ACATACATCTGTTCAACGGAGAACGTTTCCCAGGCTGCCCAGATCATGTAGCCGAGGCCGCTTTTTGCACCCATCATTTCTGCGATTGCAATCAGAACCAAGCCCATGCCAACGCCGAGCTTTATCCCGGTCATGATCACAGGCAGCGCTCCTGGCAACGCAATTGTCCGGAACGTATCCCAACGGCTAGCCTTGAAATTACGTCCGACATCCAGATAAATCTTGTTGATCTCGCGCACGCCGGCCGTTGCATTGATCGCAACGGGAAAGAACACACCTATGGCTACCATGAATATCTTTGAGCCCTCCCCCAACCCGAAGATCAGCAGCGCGAGTGGCAAAATGGAACTTTTCGGAATTGGATAAGTAGCGGAAATCAAAGGATCGAACACAGCGCGTACCGGCCGGCTGAGACCCATGATTATTCCGAGAATGAGCGCGGGTATGYCACCCACCAGAAAGCCGATAAACAGCCGTTGCAGGCTGGCAGCCGTGTGCTGCCAGAGCTCGCCGGTACTACTCAGTGTCACAAGCGTCTCAAAGATGCTCGAGGGCGCGGGAAAGAAGCGTGTGTCGATCAATCCTGTGCGTGCAGCGATCTCCCATACTAGAAGGAGAAGAACTGGCGACGCTACACTGATGACGCGATCGCGGGTATTTTCGCTGAGTTTCCAGGAACGGACGGGACGGACGGTCTCTGCTTCGATATGAGCGCTCATTTTCGCACTCCCTTTGCTTCATCGAGTTCGCGTGCCCGTTGAACTTCATCACGCAGGCTCGACCAGATCTGATGCACCAGTTTGCCGAATTCGGGGTTTTGTTGAAGTTCCAGAACATCACGCGGACGCGGAAGTGACACCGGAACCACCGTTTTGACGCGCCCTGGTTGCGCGGTCATAACCATGATGCGGTCGCCAAGCTTCACCGCCTCGTCCACATCATGCGTGATGAAAAGAACAGTCTTTTTGTTCTCCTCCCAGATACGCAGCAATTCTTCCTGAAGCAGTAATTTGTTCTGCGCATCCAGAGCCGAAAATGGCT
>NZ_JBFUMG010000972.1:0-1040 GCF_054049495.1 Phyllobacterium sp. P5_D12
GTATCGGAACGCCTGGCGAAATTGGTACCGTCGAGCAAGTTTCTGGTCAGCGAGAGCGGTGTGTTCACGCATGCCGACTGCCAGAGGCTGGCAAAATCCAACATCGGCACATTTCTCGTCGGCGAAAGCCTCATGCGCCAGGATGACGTGGCGGCGGCCACGAGAGCACTATTGCAGGGTACCGCAGACAAGCAGACAGACGCGGCATGACAACACGCAAGCTTACGCATCTCGACGAGACGGGCGCTGCCCATATGGTCGATGTTGGCGCCAAGGTTGATACAGAACGGGTGGCGGTTGCCGAAGGCTTGGTGAAAATGCGCGCGGAAACGCTGGCGCTTATCAAATCGGGTAATGCTGCCAAGGGCGACKTGATTGGAACAGCACGGGTTGCCGGGATCATGGCAGCGAAAAAGACCCATGACCTGATCCCGCTTTGTCACCCGCTGCTGTTGAGCAAGATATCCATCGATATTGAAGCCGATGACGCGTTGCCGGGCCTGCACGTCGTCGCGACAGTCAAATTGACCGGCAAGACCGGCGTCGAGATGGAAGCGCTGACCGCCGTTTCTGTGGCATGCCTGACGATTTACGACATGGCCAAGGCTGCAGACAAGGCAATGGTCATCCAGGATATCCGCCTTCTGCAGAAGACCGGCGGAAAGTCTGGAGCATGGTCAGCAGCGCATGAGAGATAATATGTCAGGACTTCTTCCAGTTGACGAGGCACTGAGGCGTATTCTCGCCAGCGCAGAGAAACTCGAAGCAGAGCTTGTCCCTCTTGCCGCCGCCGGTGGCCGTGTTCTCGCTACTGATGTTCACGCCAAACGACAGCAGCCCCCCTTTGCAGCCTCCGCCATGGACGGATACGCGATTCAGGCCGCCGACGTGGCGACAGTTCCGGTCACGTTGAAACTGATCGGACAATCGGCAGCAGGGCATGCGTTTTCCGAAACTATGAAAGCAGGTGAAGCTGTTCGTATTTTCACCGGAGCGCCGGTTCCCGAGGGTGCGGACAGTGTCGTGATTCAGGAAAACAC
>NZ_JBFUMG010000973.1:0-1039 GCF_054049495.1 Phyllobacterium sp. P5_D12
GGCGGGGGTATCTGAGTCATGTTTGAGCTGCTTCTCTGTTCAATGCTCACAGTCTTTCCGGACTACCTTTTCCGCCGCTATGGACAGGGAAGGCGTCTCGGCCGGGAGATTACTCTCTATACGGTGTGGTATGAGCTGCGCTGGGGCATAACTGCGTGCCTTTTGCTGACTGTTTCGTTGATTACCGTCATTTTCTATTTTCATCCTTCGACGACGAACGTCACCGCGATATTCCGGACAGTTACCATTCTCCCCGAAACCACGGGCCGTGTCGCCGAAGTGTTCGTCGGGATCAATACAAAGGTCGAAGCCGGAGCACCGCTCTTCCGGCTCGACAGTTCGGAACAGGAAGCCGCGCACGAAACGGCACAGCGCCAAATCGATGAGACCGTTGCCGAAATCGCGGTGGCGCAAACGGAACTTGCCGGGGCCGATGGGCTCATCCAGCAGGCGCAAGGCGCTTACCAGCAGGCTCTGGATGAACTCGCGACCAGGCAAGAGCTTTTACGGCGCAGGGCGGACGTTTCGGTTCGGGAGGTGGAGCGATTACAAATCACGGCTGACACGCGAAAGGGAGCGCTCGACGCCGCTGTCGCCAACAAGCGGACAATAGAGACAAAACTTTCAACGCTGCTGCCCGCCCAGAAGGCGAGTGCAGAAGCCGCGCTTAAGCAGGCACAGGTGGAGCTGGATAAAACCGTGGTTCGGGCCGGTGTGGCCGGAACGGTCCAACAGTTTACATTGCGGCCCGGCGACGTTGTAAACACCATGATCCGCCCCGCCGGGATCCTCGTCCCCCAGGAGGCTGGACGCGTGGCGCTGATTGCCGGCTTTGGTCAGATCGAGGCGCAGGTGATGAAAAAAGGCATGATTGCCGAAGCAACATGTATCGGGAAGCCCTTTACGATCATTCCAATGGTGGTGACCGAAGTCCAGGATGTGATTGCGGCGGGACAGCTTCGGCCGACGGACCAGCTGATCGACGTGCAGCAACTTGCGCGGCCAGGCACGCTCACGGTCTTCCTCGAAGCGCTTTATC
>NZ_JBFUMG010000974.1:0-1035 GCF_054049495.1 Phyllobacterium sp. P5_D12
CTTCTAGCCCGTTCTGAGTGACATTGGTGCGAAGCAAATCGAAATTGCGCGGATCCGGTTCGACACTGACGATGCGGGCGAACTGTCCGCTCAGGGCAAAATAGATGGTTTGAGTGCCGATATTTCCGCCAAGCTCAAGCAGCGTGGTGCCTTCGCGCAGCAGACGGCGCTCCTTTAAAATGCCAAGCAGCCGATCCACATGCTCTCGCTCGAAGTGGCCCTTCCGGAAAATTTTCTTGCCGATATAATCGCCGGGCGAAAAACTCATGATGTGATCGCCACAATCGAGCGTCATCGTTTGAACACGGGGGCCAAGCGAATTGATCAACAAATTCCGACCGTAGCGGGTGTCGAAAAGCCTGGAAGCCAGATTATTTCTGGCTTTTTGGAGATGGCGGCGGATCGATTTTGTGTCCAGCATTGATTGAGCCCTACCCAACATCACTCCTAGCTCAATCCTGAGACATGTAAAGCCCGGACTCGTTTTGGTCAGTTGCCAGGGTCAGACAAACCTCGCAGTCGATTCCTGGTGAATGATATAAACGCGCAGTGGTTCGGCCCGGCCGCGAATTGAGATTTCCTGGCTTTCGAGATCGGCAGTGTCCGAACCCGCCAACTGGATAGTTGGTTCCGAGACCACCAGCGTGGAATCCAGCTCCTTGGCGATTGTTTCCAGTCGGCTGGCAACGTTGACCGTATCCCCGATGGCAGTGAGGTTCTTCACGTTGCCGTATCCCATCGCACCCACAATGGCTGGACCGCTATGGATGCCGATTGCAACACGAAGCGGCATGGAAAGTTCGGAGGACAGTTCATCATTGAGCCGTTCTATTTCGCTGACGATCTTGGCAGCTGCTTTGAGCGCATTACGGCAGGCGTCTTCCGGAGAACCTCTCAAGCCGAAGAGTGCCATGGCGCCATCGCCGATGAATTTGTCGAGACGTCCACCAGCGCGCTCGACGGCCTGACCGACAATGGCAAAATAGCGATTGAGCAGGAAGACGATATCGTAGGGAAGCTGAGCCTCGGTAAGCA
>NZ_JBFUMG010000975.1:0-1035 GCF_054049495.1 Phyllobacterium sp. P5_D12
GACGGACATCATCATCTTGATGCTGCCGGACACACCGGAAGTGAAGGATGTTCTCTTCGGCGAAAATGGCGTGGTCTTCGGGCTGAAGCCGGGCAAGCTTGTCATCGACATGAGCTCGATCTCGCCGATCGATACCAAGGAGTTCGCAAAGAAGATCCGCGAAACCGGCAGCGAATATATCGATGCGCCGGTGTCCGGCGGCGAGGTTGGCGCCAAGAATGCGACGCTCAGCATCATGGCGGGCGGTGAGCAGAGCGCGTTCGATCGCGCCTTGCCACTCTTCAAATTGTTGGGCAAAAACATAACCCTAGTCGGCGACTGCGGCGACGGTCAGGTGACAAAGGTCGCCAATCAGATCATCGTTGCGCTGACCATCGAAGCCATATCGGAGGCGCTTGTATTGGCGTCGAAAGCAGGCGCCGACCCGGCTCGGGTACGCGAAGCCCTGATGGGCGGCTTTGCCTCCTCCCGTATTCTGGAACTGCATGGCGAGCGGATGATCAAGCGGACCTTCGATCCGGGTTTCCGCATATCGCTGCACCAGAAAGACCTCAATCTGGCGCTGCAAAGCGCCAAAACACTGGGTGTTTCACTGCCTAATACGGCCTCGACGCAGGAATTGTTCAACAGCTGTGCCGCAAACGGCGACAGCGGTCTCGATCATTCCGGCCTGGTAAAGGCGCTTGAACGCATCGCCAATCACCAGGTTGCTTGAGCGACCTCTTCTAAACCTGTAGTGACGCGATCTTCGCGTCACTACACAAAACCATAAATTTCGGTACTGACAATTTTCGCCGGGCAATTGCCACGATGCGTCTTGAGAAGATAAGACCCTCTCCATAGATTCCCGTTTCCCAGTTCTGGCGAGAGTTCAACCATGGCGAGCAATACACCACCGCGGATCCTCTGTGTCGGGGCGCTGACCATGGATACGATTTTCCGGCTCGACCGGTTGCCGCCGGGACCCGGCAAATTCATTCCGCTCGAAGCGATCGAAATTGCCGCAGGCATGGCGTCGAGCGCCGCCACAAGTAT
>NZ_JBFUMG010000976.1:0-1035 GCF_054049495.1 Phyllobacterium sp. P5_D12
CAGGGGTGGAGGAGCATTTGCACTGGCAGCCTTCGCCAAGACCTCTCGAAAGAATTGCCTCGCAAACTCCCGCAGGCTGACTTCTTTCTCGATAAGAAATCCGGCATCGACGAGGAGGTCACTTGTCTTCGCGGGGGACCTCAAGAAACTAGTTTCCTCGGTTTCGGCCCACGGCTCGGGGTAGATCATACCTGGCGACGGACCCTTCATGACGTCGAACACGCATAGCGGTGCGCCGGACCRCATCACGCGGGCCAATTCGGCGTAGAATCTGTCGCGTTCGCGGATATTCATGGCCGCATGAAAACTCACGGCCGCATCGAACACAGCATCCGGAAACGGCATCGAGGTGACACTGCCAACTTGAAAAGCGCACTGTCCAGTKAGCTGCATCCGGTCGGTTAGGGCCTGGGCAACCTCGACATATTGTTGTGTGAGATCGATACCGGTGACACGGCACCCATATTCTTTCGCCAGTACCCGTGCTGTTCCACCAAGGCCGCATCCGGCGTCCAGCACGTGCATTCCTGCCTTGAGCGGCATCATCTTCAGCGCCTTAACCGTGGTCAACCGGCCGGCTGTGTGGAACTCGTCAACTGGTGCCAGATCAATGGGCTGGAGATTGTCCAGATCAGCCCCAAGGGACTTCAGTCCAGCTAAAATGGCCTCCAGCAGTCCCGCTCTGCCGTAGTGATTTGCTACTGCGTTCTCCAGTTTCTTCATGATTACCTCCATGCTATTCGACCGCACCCTATGGCGTGGTATAGCTGGAGAACATGCCTCGCTCTCGGGCATGGTCCGGGATGATCAGCGCGCCATGGCGGGCAGTTTAGCCACCGTAATTATCGCTCAACTACGAGATTGTTTCTAGGGAGATGTGTCGGCCCCATGCCATCGGACAAGAAAGTGAAGTGATCGTTGATGATGACCTCAATTGGTTTATCGGTATCGCTGCTGGCGTGCCACATCGGTTCGAAGCTGCGATGATGCGCGGCTACGACGAGAGATTAAATTGTACGAGGGACTATGTCTTCC
>NZ_JBFUMG010000977.1:0-1030 GCF_054049495.1 Phyllobacterium sp. P5_D12
ACCATCGGGTCATAGCCGCGAGGATGGCTCCATGTCATGCCTTTGAGCTTGATCGCGCTCATAGGCCAAACTCCTYGCGGATCGCCTCGCTGTGTTCGCCGATGCGCGGCGCGGCCCGGTCAAACTTCGCGCGCTGGCCGTTAATTCGTATGGGCGAGCGTGTGGTGAGGATCGAAACATTGTCGTCGCGCTCCACGGTCTGCAACATGTCGAGAACTTTGAAGCCTTCGCTCTCCAGAAGCTCTTCCCAGTTCAGCACCTTGGCACACCAGATGTCTGCCGGTTCGAGAATGGCGAGCCAATAGTCGGTGGTCTCGGTTTCGAGCCGGGCGGCGATAATGCGTTTGATCTCGTCGCGCGCCGTGAACCATGTTGCGGGGCTGTCGCGGTAGGGCGCCAGATCATCGAGCGAGAGAAGGTCTGCCAATTTGGGTAGCGGGGTCATCGCGAGCGCCAGATAGCTGTCCTTCGTGTGGTAGACGCCGTAGGGTGCGGAAAGATAGGCATGGGCACTGCGGAAATCCGAACGTTTTGGCAGGCGCCGTCCATCGTTCAAATGTGTGGTCAAAACTTCGAACTGGAAGTCGATGAGCGATTCCATCAAGCTCGTCTCGATGTGACTGCCCTTGCCAGTGATGCCGCGCCTGACAAGACAGGCGAGAATGCCCTGCACGATTGCCGCGCCCGCCAGCATATCGCCTACCGCCAGTCCAAATGGCACTGGCCCTTGGCTCTCGTCGCCGTTCAACCACATCAGTCCGGAACGGGACTGCGCCAACAGATCCTGGCCCGGGCGAGAAACCCACGGGCCTTCATCGCCATAGCCGGAAATGCTGGCATAGACGAGACGCGGGTTGATTGCCTTCGCCGCCTCGTAGTCGAGACCAAGGCGCTGGATGACACCGGGGCGGAAATTCTGGATCAGCACATCGGCGTTGGCAAGCAACGATTTCAGGGCTGCAAGATCAGCTTCGTTCTTCATGTCAATCGCGAGGCTTTCCTTGGCACGGTTGATCGCATGGAAAATAGT
>NZ_JBFUMG010000978.1:0-1024 GCF_054049495.1 Phyllobacterium sp. P5_D12
CTGCCCGACACTGCGGGAAATCGCGAGTTTCTGTTCCAGTTGTTTTCGTTGATGCTGCGCCGCCCGGATGGTTTGTCGCTGCCTGCCAGCGAGGAAAGCGTCATCCGTGCAGCAATTGGTCAAATCATGTCGACCGGGTCGTATGGCCGGTCTCTGCCGGCCTTTGCAACCTTGCTGCGTGGCCGGATACGCGCCGGCGATGACGATCTTCTGGCCCGGTTCGAGAAATGGCTCCGCCCTGATCAATTGGGCTGGTTGTTCAACAATCCGCAAGATCGTTTCACTTGGTCGGATGTTTCAGGCTTCGACATGACGAAAATCCTGGACGATCCCCTCACCCGCAGCGCCGCGCTGATGTATATCTTTCATCGGTTGGACGAGTTGCTCGACGGCAATCCTGTCCTGATCTTTCTCGATGAAGGCTGGCGGCTGCTCGAAGATCAGGTCTTCGCGACCTTCATCCGGGACAAGATGAAGACGATCCGCAAGTTCAACGGGATTATTGGTTTCGGTACGCAAAGCGCCTCTGATATCGTCAATTCCCAAATCGCCAACACGCTTATCGAACAGAGTGCGACACAGCCTTGCCAAGGGTAGTGTACCTGCGATGAAGGATGCCGGTCCTTTTGTGCTCGTTTGCCTGACGGGATTCTTCTTGCTTACTCAGATCGTGCCTCTCAGCGGCCGCATTGCGACAAGCAGCCAGGAATGGTTCACCAATCTCGCCTCTCACGCGGGCAATGCCAGCAGAAACATCGCTAGTTCCATGGTTGCAGGGCGTGGCGTCCGAAATTCCTCTGGAAACACTTCAATCGCTTCTGCACCCGCACAACTTTCGCACGAACATACGGGCGAAACGAACCTGCGCGAGGTGCAAGACAGAAATGCGGCGGTCAATCGGCAAAGCAGAAACCGATAGCGGTGTCATGCAGCTCTGACGACGGAATTGATCAGAGCTTTCTGCCGCGAAAGACAATCCACCAGTCGGAAGCGATTCTCGATCGTCTTACGGGCGGCAATGCGT
>NZ_JBFUMG010000979.1:0-1024 GCF_054049495.1 Phyllobacterium sp. P5_D12
GTCGCGAGCCACCGGATTTACACGCTGTGGCCAGATCGGCGGAACGGATTATCCGCGACAGCCAACGGGCCAGCGAGATCCTACAGAATACTCGAGGGTTCCTATCTCATGAAAACGGCAAGCTGGAGCCGGTCAATGGCGATGATCTCTTCAATGAAACGCTAGCGCTTATGGAGCATGAGCTTCAGCGAAGCGGGACGGCAGTGAACTTTCAATCGCGAAGAAAGTTCCGCCCGTGACCGCCGTGAAAATTGAGCTGCAGCAGGTTTTGATCAATCTCATCACGAATGCGATACCGGCTATGGACGAGGCAGCCTGCGACGAGCGTACCATCACCCTGGCATCTGACCAGCTCGATACAAAGCGCATCAKCGTTACCGTACGCGACACCGGACCCGGTATT
The DNA here is from genome assembly GCF_054049495.1 of Phyllobacterium sp. P5_D12. NCBI lineage: Bacteria > Pseudomonadati > Pseudomonadota > Alphaproteobacteria > Hyphomicrobiales > Phyllobacteriaceae > Phyllobacterium > Phyllobacterium sp. P5_D12. The sequence goes on from NZ_JBFUMG010000979.1 coordinate 404, forward strand.
ACCGATCAGGCGAAAGACAAGCTCTTCGCCCCCTTCTTCACCACCAAAAGTGCGGGCATGGGAATGGCCCTCTCGATTTGTCCAAGCAGGCTGGAGGCCCGTGGTGGAAAGTTAGACGGCGGCAACCATCCCGACGGCGGGGCCATGTTTGAAGTGCACTTACTGATCACGCCAGAGGTAGAACATGCCTGATATTCGCAATCGCCCCAAGGACAAGCCAGTCGTGTTCATCGTAGATGACGATCCATCGATGCAGGAAGCGCTGATGGACCTGTTCCTGTCAATGAGCTTTCAAGCGCAGGCATTTGAAAGCGCGTCTGTTTTTTTGGCTGAGGCAGATTTCAGCAGACATGGCTGCATTCTTCTGGACGTCCGGCTGCCCGGTGTCAGCGGTATCGATTTCCAGGGTCAGCTCGAGCGGATCGGCAACAAGATGCCGATTGTCTTCATGACGGGGTTTGGTGACATACCAATGAGCGTGAGGGCGATGAAGGCCGGCGCTGTCGACTTTCTGACAAAGCCGTTCAAAGACCAGGATATCCTCGACGCGGTCGCAACCGCGATTGACCGGGACATGGTTCGCCGACAGCAGAACGCCCAGAACGACGCGGTCACCTCATT
>NZ_JBFUMG010000980.1:0-1024 GCF_054049495.1 Phyllobacterium sp. P5_D12
ACGCTTACCTTCGGCCTCGGTGGCGAGTATATACTCGACTGGAATTCAACGCCAAAAGTGATGCTTGATCTGGAATTCAGCAATATGGGCGTGAATGCTTATTTCAGATTGACCCTGTCATCCGATGCAACCGAGATCGACTTGCATCATGTTCGATTCGCCGAAACAGGCAAAAGTCCGGCCGACAATACGGCTCTGCTCGCGGCAGCGTTCGACAACGCCCGGCTGCCACAACTGACTGCACCCAAATAAGTTCTAGAACCTGCTGGCAATGGCTGGCATCTCGATGACGCCCAAGGCAAGCGCTGTCGCCACTGTTGATGTGCGATTGGAGCAACCAAGCTTGTTCTTGGCGTTCTGCAGATAGGTCACTACGGTCCAGCGGGCGATGTTGAGAATCTCGCCAATTTCACCGTCGGTTTTACCGTTGGCGGCCCAGTACAAACAATCCATTTCGCGTTTCGTCAACAGCTTCGCGACGACCGCTGCAAGACCCGGATTACGATTGCCATGAAGCACGTTGTGCAGGCGCGTCGAAACGGTCGCCAACCTCTTTCGCATCCCGTCCACGAATGCAGCTTCATGTGCCGGTTCAATGTCGAAAGTAAAAAGCGTAACGCCGCGAAAACCATGGGCATTCGAAACATCGACCATTAGGTAGAGATTACCCAAACCACGCAACTCGCAATCGCGCAGAAAGTGTCTCGCCTCTAGCGACAATCCCTCTGCTGAGAGGTTGCGGATGGTGCCAGGTGCATTTCCAGTTTGTCTGGATGCCCTTACGGCATGCATGATCGGATCAATCGCGAAGTAGTTCTTGGCTGCATAACGCATCACCCATTTCGTCGGCACAGTGGTGAGCACAGATATATCTGGAGCAGGACCGCGATAAGGGCCAGGCTGATCGCTATGGCCCACATGCGTGATGTGTCGGCAATTCAGCTGCTGCCTGATTCCAACAAGCATTTCAAGGGTGTCGTGCTTGACGGCCCCACTTATAAAACCTTCTTCGAAATCCGGAAAG
>NZ_JBFUMG010000981.1:0-1022 GCF_054049495.1 Phyllobacterium sp. P5_D12
GACCAGGGAGCAATCTGCCGGATAACGCTTTCCTATTCAGGTGTTGCCCGCCACAGGGATCGCCATCAGACGGAGTTTCTGGCAATGGTGCTCCTGCGGCTGTGTCGCCAGCTTCTCGGCCAGCATATTGTTCCGGTGTCCGCGAGTTTCGTCCATCACCGTATCGGTAATCTTGGTCCGATCCGGCAGAGATTTGGCTGTGATGTCGAGTTCGATACCTATGCCGACCAACTGAGCTTCGATGGAGCATTGCTGAAGCGACCGATCGTTGGAGACGACCCGCATCTCAACGAAATAATGGTCAAGCTCTGCGAGGATACGCTCGCTGTCCGGGCATCCAACGTAAGTCCGTTTCGCACGCTGGTCGAGAACACAATCGCCCCGCTTCTTCCTCACGCCGAGGCGCATGCGGCCATCGTGGCAAGGCGGCTGGGCCTAAGCGAACGGACGTTTGCCCGACGGCTGGCTGCGGACGGAGTTTCCTTTGGCGAGATACTCGACGGCCTGCGCCGTGAGATGGCGCTCGGCTACCTCCAGGAGGGGCTTCAGGCCTCTCAGATCGCCTGGCTGCTCGGCTTTCAACAATTGAGTTCGTTCAGCCATGCCTGCCGTCGCTGGACAGGCAAATGCCCATCGGAACATCGGCGCGCCTACAAGCAAAGATTGGTTGCCTGAACCACGATCTCGCGGCGACGCAAATTGGTCTTTTGCCGCATAGAGGCAGCCAAAGTTTGTCTCTTAAAGCCAATGCTTTGCGCTTTGACGCCAACCCACTTGCAGATTTGACTGTGGCCACAATCTTTCCGTTCGAGTTGAGGAACGGGACAATCCTGAGCTTTGCTTCATTTCGAAAACGCAATGCGAGCACGAAACCAACATCACAGTGTTTGATACGCAGTGGCCACAACTCACGGCCATGCGCTGCTTGCACCGGAGCTGCCTCCCACGTGAAGAGGGAGGCATCTCGCAATTTCGTTCGCGACTTCGATTACACGTAATCCCGTTCAGGAACAGGGCTAAGA
>NZ_JBFUMG010000982.1:0-1018 GCF_054049495.1 Phyllobacterium sp. P5_D12
ACTTTATAGCGCCGGCAGCGCGATCGCCAATCTTCAGGAATGACATCAGACCAGAGGAACGACCGCCACCGGACAGTTTTTCGCCTTCGCCGCGAAGGAAGGAAAAGTTTGAACCTGTGCCCGAGCCATATTTGAACAGGCGCGCTTCGCGAACCCAAAGGTCCATGATGCCGCCTTCATTGACCAGATCGTCCGCGACAGACTGGATGAAGCAAGCATGCGGTTGCGGATGTTCGTAAGAAGATTTGGACTTGGTCAGCTTGCCGGTGTCCGGATCGACATAATAGTGGCCCTGACCGGGACCATCAATGCCATAAGCCCAGTGCAAGCCTGTATTAAACCATTGCGGCGAATTAGGCGCGACGCGCTGGGTGGCGAGCATGTAGGCGAGCTCGTCGCGGAAGGCTAGGGCATCGGCTTCGCTATCGAAATACTTGCCCTTCCAGCCCCAATAGGTCCAGGTGCCGGCAAGACGATCGAAAACCTGGCGCGCATCCATCTCGGAGCCGTAGCGTTCTTCGGTAGGCAACGCAGCCAAGGCCTCTTCATCGGCAACCGAGCGCCACAACCAAGAAGGAACCGAGTTTTCCTCAACCTTCTTCAGCCTGGCAGGCACGCCGGCCTTGCGAAAATACTTCTGTGCAAGAATATCTGCGGCCACCTGACTGAACTGGGCCGGAACATCGATATTCTCCAGACGGAAAACGATTGATCCGTCCGGGTTCTTGATCTCACTGGTCGCTACACGAAATTCGATCTCCGCATAGGCTGATTGATTCTCTTTGGTAAAACGCCGTTCGATCCGCATCTTTCTCGTCCTTGTCTCTATATATAGTATCCATCAGGCGCCATGTGAAGAGTTGTGCGCGAATGGACACAATTCCGCCCTAACCGATTCCAACCTCTGAAACCGGCTGCTACACCTTCGCCCTTGATCGACGCGGTTCCCCGCGTCATTTCCGGGCTTGGTGGCCCTAATTTTGACGCCTGTTGTGTGATTCTTACCCCTTAAGAACTG
>NZ_JBFUMG010000983.1:0-1014 GCF_054049495.1 Phyllobacterium sp. P5_D12
GTACTAGCGTTGGCAATTGCACTCCAACGCGACTTCCCCCACCGCAGCGTGGATGAAATTCACACGAAGCTGAAGAGCGTCTGGCGGCGAGAGGCCTGGTCTTGGAGTGGCGAGTAGCTCAACCGCAGTAATGAAAGAGGCTCCGCTCCCGAATAGCTTGCGTGGCCAGTCGGTTACGGTTCCATGGCCTCCATGCCGTTGACGATGGTTGCCAGTTTCAGCCCATCCATGCTTCCATGTCGATATCGGTGAATAGAACCTGGATGTCTTTGCATTCACTCCGTATCGGATTTGCTTCATCAGCTCCCGCTTCCAACAATTGAAATCAGCGATCTGCAGGGCGTCGGCAATATCGTCATGTTCCACAATCAACACTGTGAGCATATCTTTTTTTCATCGATGCGTGTCCCCTGCCGAGGTCGCTCGCGCGCCCCCACATCAAGTCTGCTAACCGCAGACAAAGAGTGCGTGGGAAGCCAAGGAGATTTCTGGATCCATACTTCCGGGACACAATGGGAGCAAAAACGCAGGCTCTTGGTCAGCGGCCTCGGCGGCCAACTAAAGGCGACCTCGTCAAAGAGATTTCATTGCAATAGCAATCTTTTGCGAAAGCTCCAGTTGCCCGAACGGCTTGGAAAGAAGTGGGATGTCGCGTTCCGTACCCGCTGGCAACTCGGCATAACCTGTTGCAAGGATCACTGGTATGTCCGGCCACTCTGATTTTATTTCACCAATGAGCTGCGTTCCCGTCATCTTCGGCATGGCCTGATCGGTAATGACCAGGTCGACCCGTTTTTCGCGCAATAGGTTGAGCGCCTGACCGCCGGAGGAAGCCTCAATTACCGTGTGCCCAAGGTCCTCCAGCATTGCTACAGTGTTCAACAAGACGAGGACGTCGTCATCAACGGCGAGGATTGTTTTGGATTTTTGACCTTGGCCACGGTGGTGCTCCATCGGAAGGCTTTCTGGAGACGCGGCTTGATCGGATGGGGGAGCAATCGGCAACCAAAGCTC
>NZ_JBFUMG010000984.1:0-1014 GCF_054049495.1 Phyllobacterium sp. P5_D12
GCCTTCGAAAGCATCGAGCCCCAGCGCCACGACCAATGCTTCCGGCGCGAAGGCTTCGATGCGGCTTCTTGCGGCAGCAAGTGCTTCCAGGAATACCTCGTCGCCGGATTTGCGCACGAGCGGCAGATTGTGATTGTAGCCGAGGCCGGCGCCCTCGCCGCGCTCGTCGGCATAGCCCCAGAAGAACGGATAGAACCGCACCGGATCGGCGTGGATCGAAACGGTCAGCACATCGGAACGTGCATAGAAGATGCCTTGCGTTCCATTGCCATGATGCAGATCGACGTCGAGGATGGCGACGCGGGCGGCATTCTTGCGCAGTCTTTGCGCTGCGACCGCTGAATTGTTGATGAAGCAAAAGCCGCCGGCGACATCGGCGAAGGCGTGGTGGCCCGGCGGCCGGCACAGCGCGTAGGCAGCCGGCTCGCCGGACATGACCGCCTCGGCCGCTTCGACCGCGGCCCAGGCACTCCAGCAGGCGCTTTCCCAGGTCTCCGCCGAAATGGGACATGCGGTATCGGCCATGTGATAACCCGCCTGCCCCACGGCGGAAGCCGGATAGCTGCCCGTGCGGCTGATTGGATGGATATTGGGAACCACTTCTTCCGAGGCCCCGGGGATCAGTTGCCAGCGCCCATGGATAGTCTGCAGGAACTCCAGATATTCGGGCGTGTGAACGGCCGCAATCGGGCCGAGCCCGTGATTGGCGGGGCGATGGATAGAACTCCCCGCCGCTCGGGCACCCGCGAGAAGCCGCTCGATCCGCTCCGGCTTTTCCGGATTGGGCCTCGGCGCGCCGCTCGACAGAAAGCCCTTGGGGTTATGGTGCTTCTGCTCGTCCGCACAGAATGTTTTCATGAGCCTTTCCGTCCCTGGCGCCATCGTCGGCTGTATTCATGCATTACGCCAATCGAGAGTCAAAACGGAAACGCAGTCCGCGGTCGTCAGGCCTTTTCTTCGACAAAATGGTGCGTGGTTCGACTAGCTCACCATGAGGGAACCTGGGTGTTACCG
>NZ_JBFUMG010000985.1:0-1013 GCF_054049495.1 Phyllobacterium sp. P5_D12
AGTCTAGGTTACGCCGCTCGTTCTCTGACGAATAATGCGAACGCTTGTCCTCGTACATCAGCAGATCGGCACGCTTGGCCGCAGCTTCCATCTTCTCTCCGACATTACTGGTGGCCCCGCCGATCGATATGTTCAGGGGTATATTGGAATAATACTGGTTGTTTATTTCGATAAGGCTGCGGATTTCATCGATCATGCTTGCGCAGCCAAGCTCATCGATGGCCGGGAGAAGAACGGCGAATTCATCGCCGCCAATGCGCGCGGCATAGCAGGGAGGCTTGACTGCTCCAGCCAGTACCTCGCCAACCCGCCGTAACAGACCATCGCCAACGCCATGTCCCCACTGATCATTGATCACCTTCAATCCGTTAAGGTCGAGGATAATGATCGATACAGGATGGAATTCACGACGTTCCAACCTGTTCAACTCGTCCACGTAGAAGGCGCGGTTGTAAAGCTTGGTGAGCACATCATGCTTGCCGAGATATTCCAGATAGGCTTCGGCCTTCTTGCGTGCCGTGATATCGGTCAAGGATATCTGAACCAACGACCAATCCTGCTCGTGGCCCGGCAGAACCGAAAATTGCAGCAGCACATGGCGTTCGGTACCATCGAGCGCGTAATTTACGGTCTCGCGCTGATGGAAGAGGTTGCCATTCCAGAGTTCGATAAGCTGTTCCCTGAAATGCACATCCATCCCATCCCTGAAAATATCAGGAAGCCTGCGCAACAATGTCAGTTTGTCGGGCGCGAGAAACAGCCTGAKTGTCTCGTTATTGACATCGATGACACGGATCTCACTTGCACATTGTCCGACGAATTCAGGATGGACATCGGTAAACACACGAAAATCGGTAATGCCCTGCCCCCGCACTTCATCAAGCAAACGCTTGATGCGGCTGAAATCTTCCACCCAAAGCGATACAGGAGAATATTCGAACAACCCTTCCGCGTAGCGCTTGCTCTCGATCTGCTGCCGCCGCGCGTCCTCACGCTCGGTTACATCTTCGATG
>NZ_JBFUMG010000986.1:0-1013 GCF_054049495.1 Phyllobacterium sp. P5_D12
GGTATGGAACGGTCAGCACTGCACCGCAAGTTAAAGTCCCTCGGAGTCTGATCAAGTCATCGCGGCTCGCAGGCCTTCGACGTCAGGCCTACCCTTGCTGAATGCCTTGTTACCAGAAAAAGAAGCAACGCCATGAAATTGCAACTTCTGCGCAACGCAACGCTGAAACTTGACTACGCCGGCACGACTATCCTGATCGATCCGGATTTCGGATCGAAACACAGCCGTCCATCTTTCACCGGTCGCTCACCCAATCCAATGGTTGAACTGCCGGTGTCGACGGATGAAATCCTTGCCGGAGTGGAACTTGTCATTGTTTCGCATCTGCATGCGGATCATTTCGACAAGGTCGCGCAGGAGCTTGTTCCCAAACATTTGCCTCTCATTTGCCAACCGGGCGACGAGGAAAAGATCCGGTTATTCGGCTTCACCGACGTGACGCCACTGACAGAGAGATTGACATATGAGGGTATTTGTATAACGCGCCGCGACGGCAATCACGGCTCTGGTCCTGTGCTCGAAAAGATGGGCCACGTCATTGGCCTCACGATCGAGGCGGACGGCGAACCGTCGATCTATTGGGCTGGCGATACGATCCTCTATCCGCCCGTGCGCGAAACAATTGCTACATTTGCTCCGGACATTATCATCACCCATTCCTGCGGAGCCAAATGGGACGATGTCCTGATTGTCATGGATGCCGAACAGACTGTCGAGATCTGCCGTATTGCTCCCGAAGATACGAGAATCATTGCGACCCATATGGAAGCGTTGGATCACGCGACCGTTTCCCGCCATGATCTGCAGGCCTATGCGAACGCCCACGACATCGCTAAGCCTACGCTGCTTATTCCCAGCGACGGAGAGATTCTCCACCTCTCCGCTCCGAACGCATGAGATCAACAATGCCAAAAACCTTTGCTTTTGTCGGTAACCTGAATCGCAATGCCTTGCCCGGTAAGGGAAAGGGAATCAGCGTCTTTCAATTCGATGGTGAGACGGGAGATATGACT
>NZ_JBFUMG010000987.1:0-1003 GCF_054049495.1 Phyllobacterium sp. P5_D12
GGCCTGATCGTGGTTTCCGGCGACAAGAAGCTCGGCGTCGACAGCTTCCGAAAGACGGTGGAGAGCATCGTTACGGTTGCTGACAGGCTATCCAAACATCATGCCGTTGCCTTCTGGTTCATGCGGTCGGAAATGGTAAATAGTGAGGAAATTGAAAGACTTACCGGCCAGCCGACAAAGCTAGAAGATCGCTTTATGACGGCCGCCGGCATGTTCTCCCATAGCGCTATAGACAAGGGTTCGGCCATGCTGGTCAAGCACTTCGCCGGCCGTATCAGCGGGCACGTGGCAGACTTCGGCGCGGGCTGGGGATATCTCGCCAGCGAAGTTTTGAACCACCCGGAAAAGCTCAAGTCGCTGGCCCTTTACGAAGCCGATTTCGAGGCGCTGGAAGCTGCCAAATTGAACGTCAATGGGGGCGAAATCCCGGTAAGCTTCCATTGGCATGACGTGAATAGCGAAGCGATTACAGAGATTTACGATACGATCGTCATGAACCCGCCGTTCCATGCAGGGCGCAGTGCGGACCCGACGATGGGGCAGGGTTTCATTGCAGCGGCGGCCAAACGACTGAAGCCGGGCGGCAAGCTGCTTCTCGTCGCCAACCGGCAGATGCCCTATGAGGCGGGACTGAAAGCACTGTTCAAATCGGTGCTGCCGCTTGAAGACAATGCCGGTTACAAGATCATCGAAGCCAAGAAGTAATTTCTACCTGTCACAACTAAAATGCCACAAGCGGTAGCAAAAAGCATGTCTGATTCGGCATTTCTTGCATCAGTTTCGCAAGTTCTTGCGTCACTTCCGGAAAAACTTGCGCAAGATTTGTTCCGGTTCGGAGTAGGGCCGTGCCAGAATCATTCCTTGCCGTCGTCGGACTTTTTCAGCTCTTCCAGAGTTGGCATCGATACGATGTTGTAGCCGGAATCCACGTAGTGGATTTCACCGGTGACACCGCTCGACAGGTCCGACAGGAGGTAGAGAGCAGACCGGCCGACGTCTTCTA
>NZ_JBFUMG010000988.1:0-1002 GCF_054049495.1 Phyllobacterium sp. P5_D12
CTCTTAAGACAATGCTTGAAGCAATTGTTCGCGACAAGGGCAAGGACGGTATGCTTGACCAAAAGCCGGAGAAGGACGCATCTTCGGATTTCGGCTCAATGGTGAGGGCGGTTGGCCCGAAGCTGAAGCTCGACAAGGAGAATTCAAAGCCTGACAAGAGCTTGACGGAATCGCGGGATACAGTTGAGTTGGATGAGGAGGACAGGGATGTTCCCGACGCTCCCGCCCAAGGTATCTTCGGGCAGGCGATTCTTGCTTTCGAACAATTGCTCGACCGGCAGCAGCACGAAAATGGCGAACAGCCACAATCCGTCACCAAAGCCAGGGCGTCATCCAAAGCCGATATAGTTGCAGAACCCATGCAAATCGTTGAGGCGGATCAGGGGAGCGAAAAACCGGCCGAGATATCCGTGCCCGATAAAAAGCCCGGGAAGACTGATCTGAAAGCCGTCACGGATACGCAGGTAGCCGCTGCCTTGCAGGACAAACAGGAACCCGGCAAATTAGTCCCGCGAGCCGGGCAGGACGTTGCGCCAGCGACTCAGGCCCCCGAGGCACCGAAACTCAAGGTGAGCATCAAGGCCGCCCCGGTAGAATACGCCGCGCCTGTTGAGGCAGCTACGCCCGCACTGTCCCCGTCGGTTCAAGCGGAGGCAAAACTCGGTGCGATTGCGTCGAACAATTCGGTGCCAGTACAAACCTCCCGCCTGCCGATAACCGATGTCCAGGTTCTTTCTGATCGCAGCATGCCGGGCGCCAGAACGCTGGTGATCCAGCTTCAGCCCATCGAACTTGGAACGGTAACGGCGCGCATGCGCCTGACGCCTGACGGCATGCATATCCAGTTGACGGCGGAAAACCCGGCGATGGCAGAACATCTTGCCAAGGACCATGACATGCTTACCAAGGCCCTGCAGCGGGCGGGTGTAGCAGATGATGCCTCCTCAGTCACCATCTCGGTCATTGATCGCTCCGGCGCCGCCTCGAGCACGCAGACAGGGC
>NZ_JBFUMG010000989.1:0-999 GCF_054049495.1 Phyllobacterium sp. P5_D12
CCCAAAAGTCCACTGCGCTCCGGTTCTCATCAGGCTGAATTCTCAATAGGTCTTCCAACGTCACCCCAAAAATCCCGGATCAATTTTCCACGGATTGCATGTTTTAAAAAAGCTGGACTCCGGCGTTGTCCCGCTATGGAATTGCATTCTGATAAAATGTCGTTCACGGCAATAAATTGGCGCGGATTTCGTGTCCCTTGTGAAACCATCCTTTCCTTAAATATCGCCCTTCCACTATGTTGCCGCGAGCAATGGCGATATTAATACGCCGCGTGATTCAGTTGATATTCGTTGCGCCTGATGCTGGCAGCGAGAGTGGATAGTAATTTTCATGACCAAGAACCTGACGCATCTCCAGCGTCTTGAAGCCGAAGCAATCCATATTTTTCGTGAGGTCGCGGCGACGTTCTCCAATCCCGTGATGCTTTATTCGATCGGCAAGGATTCGTCCGTCATGCTGCATCTGGCGATGAAGGCCTTCTATCCGGCCAAGCCGCCATTTCCATTCCTCCACGTTGATAGCACGTGGAAATTCAAGGAGATGATCGCATTTCGTGATTCAGAAGCTCAGCGACTTGGCTTCGATCTTCTCGTGCACAGCAATCAGGAAGGCATCGAGCAGGGCATCGGTCCCTTCACGCATGGCTCCAACACGCATACGCACATCATGAAAACCGTCGCACTGCGGCAGGCACTCGATAAATACGGGTTCGATGCGGCCTTTGGTGGCGCACGCCGTGACGAGGAAAAGTCCCGTGCCAAGGAACGGATTTTCTCGTTCCGCAATGCGCAGCATTCCTGGGACCCGAAGAACCAGCGGCCGGAAATGTGGAAGATCTACAACACACGCGTTGCCAAGGGGGAATCCATCCGCGTGTTTCCGATCTCCAACTGGACCGAACTCGATATCTGGCAATATATCATGCAGGAGGAAATTCCGATCGTTCCGCTGTACTTTGCCGCGAGGCGTCCGGTTGTCGAGCGTGACGGCATGCTGAT
>NZ_JBFUMG010000990.1:0-998 GCF_054049495.1 Phyllobacterium sp. P5_D12
AAACAAGCGTCTACGCGAAAAGAAGACTAGCTAATGTTGCCAGTTTTGATGGACTCCGGGATGTTCGCCGTTCCTCCATATGCTCCGAATGAGGAAGCCGTTCATAATCTTATAATGAGGGTACTCCACTGGAGCAGCATGGCGGATGGCGGTGCTCCAGTGAAATTATTCAAGATATCAGGTTCGGACGAGGTCTTGCACGACGATCGTTCGTGGCCAATGGAAACAAACATTCAGGCGCTGATCGAACTTTATAATTTGACGCACATCTTTACGGTAGTGACGTTGTAAGATCATACATGAGCCTATTTGCTCGTTTGGAAAGTTGGGGCGATCGGCACGCTGAAGCGGTAGAATGTAGCGCGATCGATTTGCAACCTAACGTTCTCGCGCTCCACGAAACTCCTTCGATCGCCAATCACAGCAAGATGATATACGCGAACCAAGCACTTCATGACGCCCTTTACAAAGATAAACTCGCGTTTGTGGCGTCTGGATTGCCGCATGAGGGACCCTCCTCGACTGAACTTGACGGCGAAATCACCAGAGTTGAAGGATTGGAATCCTGCCTGGTTCCACTTCCATTTTCCCTGTCACAGAAGGTTCGCCTCCTTGATAGGTTGGAAGACATTGAGACCTTTGGAACGGCTCAGGTCCATTGGGATAGTGCTGAGACGAACGAAGATATCTTTGCCGCAATCTCGTTTGGTTGCTTAGCTCTGGCGAGGGCTGGTGGGCGGGGAATCTTGCTACGTCAGATTCCTCGATTTTCAATAGGCTCTGAATTCTATGCATCGCTGCACAAGGTTCAGGCTGGACCGGGTCAGCCTCGCGGGCATCTGATCCTCGAATGCTGCTGTAGAATTATAATGGGAGAGCCAAAAAACGAAGTGAAGCCTATGGGAAGGCCTGTCCAAACGGTCAGACCACAAGACAAAGCGACTGCGTGGCGCACTCATGTTACGAAGGGTCATGAAGGATCACGACTTATGTTATGG
>NZ_JBFUMG010000991.1:0-998 GCF_054049495.1 Phyllobacterium sp. P5_D12
ACGAAGCCCCGCTCCGTTCTCGAAATAGCCGTTGGGCATGAATGGAGTGAAGATCGCATCGAGCTCGCCCTTCGCCAGCAGTTCCGTCATGGGACGTTCGCCGGGAGCCGCCTCGATCCTGCCGGGCTGGCCAAAGCCGTCGAGCCGATCGACGATGGGGTGGATGGCCGTCAGGCGACCGGCGAACCAGAATGCATCTTCGATACCGATGCCTTCCCTGCGCAGGGCAGCCCGCGTCCAGGTATTGCCGGAGTCGCGCCAGCCGGTAATGCCGATCCGCTTCCCGGCAAGATCGGACAACCGGGTCATAGGGCTTGTTTCGGTGGTGATAATGCACCTGTGGCGGAAGCCGCGCATGATAAAGCAAGGAATGCCGACGATGGTTTCCGCGCCCTCGGCCATGGCGGAGGTGTAGCGGCTGAAGGAAACTTCCGCGGCGTCATAGATCTCGCTTGAAGCAAGATCGGGGATCAACGTTCCGACGCGATCCACCTGTAGTTCGATCCGGTCCGACGGGACGTCGCCGAAAATCAGCGGAGTCAGATAGTCCCAATCGCGGGTGGCAATTTTTATGGGAACGCGCATGGATTTCCTCATTCCGGCGGTTTGACTAGACCTCCGTAAATGTTTATGTTCATGCAATCAAATGTTATTATGACATTAAACATTTAAAGTTCAGATGATGACGGATCAATTCGACGCCCAATGGTTTGCTCATCGTCTTGGCGATCGCACCTCGCGTGGCATTGCGCTTGAAACGGGCGCGATGATCCGCTCAGGATTGCTGCCGGTCGGAACCAAATTGCCGTCCGTACGCGATCTCGCCTTCACGCTGGGTATAAGTCCGGCGACGGTATCCATCGCCTGGGCCGATCTGCGCCGCCACAAGATCATTGGCGGGAGAGGTAGGAACGGCGCCTGGGTCATGGGCGACCGATTTGCGCCTCGTCCGACGCGCCTCGTGAACATAGGCAACTACGTGCCGGACACCTTGGAAC
>NZ_JBFUMG010000992.1:0-995 GCF_054049495.1 Phyllobacterium sp. P5_D12
TCACTGTCCCGATCATGTTCCACAAATAAGCTGCCAAAAGCGCGATCACGGTAATTTCGAATGCTTCGCGCGTGACGCTTCGCAATTGGAAGCCCAATCCCATGGCAAGCGGCGTTGACCATAAGGTGCTCACCATGGCAACCGTGCCGATGAGAATGGCGAAGCGGGCTGTCTGGCGTGCCGCCGCCGCCGGAATGGAAATATGGTCCCGCTCGAGTTTTCGCTGCGCCCAATTGGCGATCATCGCGTCAAGATGGGGAGTCAGRAACACCATCAGGACGGTCACAATCACCGCTGATCCTGGCAACGGCGTTCCCAGGGTGAGCGCCGTTTGGCTGATGATGAACGTAACGACGAGGAATACGATGCTGATTGCCGGCCAACGCCGGGCGAGACGATTGCGCCATTGACTTCTCGGGCGCGGACCAGCAACGGCACTCGCCATCGTGCGCCTGTGCCGCCACACCACTGCCGCAAGCAGGAGATAAGTCGGCACCGCCATCAAGACGGTTCGGGTCAAGTCCCTCAATGCAGGTCCTGCATCCCAAACCTGCAACGTCGTGACAAGCGCGATACCCACGATTGCCCAACTGACGGCGATCGACAGATCCCGGGACAGTGCCAGCATATGAAAGGAACGGCGGCGAACTTCTGGCCGGCGCGATGCCATCAGGACGAACCGCGTGAGGCACACAACACTGCAGACGATGACCGTCACGACCGCCCACAATCTGAGTGTCCGCAACGGCAATCCGGACGGCTCCAGCAATTTTGCTGCAATAAGGCCCACAGCCAAGGCAATGCCCGCCGCTACAATATCCATCATAAATCTTCGCAACAAACCCTGCGCGGCGTACCGGACTTTCACTTGTCGCTCAAGCGTAAGAAGGGTCCCCGCAGTGAGTACGACCACCAGAAAGACAGCCGAGAAAAGATGGAGGCGGGACGTCGATGCTGCGGCCATGGAGTCCTGCAAGCTATTCCACTCGTTGGGC
>NZ_JBFUMG010000993.1:0-989 GCF_054049495.1 Phyllobacterium sp. P5_D12
CCCTCATTCTTCGCGGTCATCATCTCGGGCCTGCCTGCGAAGGCGAATATCCCGCCGGCAATCTCCTTGACGGGCAAAGCCTCGATCGGGCTCGACTGCGCCCGCGCCAGACGGGCATGCGAAAAGCCGCAACAGGCGATAAAGGCGCCAGTTTGAAGAACGCTGCGCCGCGTCGGCTGGCTCATGGCGCGTTCCCCGCGAATTTTTCATTGAACGAACGCAACAGATCAGCCTTCACCTGCTCATTGCGATAGTTGCGCGGCAGGCGGATATCGAACGTGCCAATCACATGGGCGGGACGTTCGGAAAGCACGATGATACGGTCGGCGAGCACGATCGCCTCCTGCAGATTATGCGTCACCATCAACGCGGTCGTCGGGCGCTCGGACCACACGGAAAGCAGCATATGCCGGAGTTGCTGCGCTGTGGACTCATCCAGCGAGACAAATGGTTCATCAAGCAAAAGTATATCCGGCTCGATCGCCAATGCACGCGCTATCGCCGCGCGGCGTGCCAGCCCCAGCGACAGCTCTGCCGGATAGAAATTGCGCATCTTCGACAGGCCGAGCGTGCTGAACAAGCCGTCGAGATTGGTCTCGCGCTTGGGCTTGGGCATGGCTAGCCGCACATTCTGCTCGACCGTGCGCCACGGCAGAAGCATCGGCTCCTGAAACACCGCCCCGATACGCGCGTCCGCCAATCCGGGCAACTGGATCGACCCGCGATAGTCGCTATCGAGACCAAGCAAAATGCGCAGTGTGGTGGTCTTGCCGCAACCTGACGGTCCAAGGATACAGGCAAACTCGTTCTGCTCGACCTCGAAGCGCAGATCGCGCAGGACTTCAATCGTTCCACCGTTAGACGAGCGGAACGCCTTCTCTTCTATGTTGACCTTAAGCCGCGCTGCGACGCCAGCGAGTTGATGTGTGTTCAAGCGGTTGCACCACGACGAGTTCGATGAAGAGCATGACGGCAACAAAGGCCAGTGT
>NZ_JBFUMG010000994.1:0-983 GCF_054049495.1 Phyllobacterium sp. P5_D12
GTTTCTGGTGCTGAGCGTTGTCCCGATGGGGCTCATCGGTGTTGTCGGTTCGCTCTTCATCTTCAACAGGCCCTTGGGCTTCGTCGCCATTCTCGGTATTTTATCGCTGCTCGGACTGATCGCGAAGAACGCCGTGATCCTGATCGAACAGATCGAGACAGAACGGGGCAAAGGGACTGAGGTATGGAACGCAGTGATCGATGCCACGGTATCACGGTTCCGTCCCATCATGTTGACCGCCATTTCCACTGTTCTCGGCATGATACCGATAGCCTGGACCATTTTCTGGGGACCGATGGCGATCGCGATCATGGGCGGCCTGCTGGTCGCAACGGTGCTGACTCTCGTCTTCCTGCCAGCCCTCTATGTGGCCGCATTCCGTGTCAAGGAACCGACGAGCAGTGCCACCACCATGCGGCCYGTTTCACATAATCCGGCATAAGGGCCGTGCTCAAGACGAGGTTCGATCGCCAGTGACAAATATCGAATTTCCAGGTTTTGTCAGTCTGACGATAGCGATCGTCGTTTTCTTCATCGGCGCTGGACTGAACGGCCGGATCGCGGCACTACGGCAATGGAACATTCCGGAAGCCGTGACCGGCGGTCTTCTCGCGGCCCTGACAACGCTTCTCGCCTATCGCGTCCTGGGGATTGCGATCTCGTTTGACCTCGCGGCGCGCGACTTGTTGCTCCTCTACTTTTTTACCGGCATCGGTCTGAACGCTCGCCTTGCCGATCTGATCGCGGGTGGCAAGCCGCTGCTGATCCTGCTTGGACTGACGCTGATCTATCTCGTCATCCAGAATCTTATCGCCGCCGGAAGTACCGCCGCCCTCGGAATGCCCGAAGGCATGACCGTTCTTGTCGGCTCAGCGTCCTTGATCGGCGGACATGGCACGACGATTGCGTGGGCCCCGATTCTTGCCGAGCGTTTCGGCCTCACCAACGCGATGGAGATTGGCGTGGCGGCGGCAACTCTAGGT
>NZ_JBFUMG010000995.1:0-983 GCF_054049495.1 Phyllobacterium sp. P5_D12
GTGATCTTCCTGGTCATTCCAATTGTTCTCGTCATTGCCAACAGTTTCTGGACGCAAAACTACCTGACGATCGACCGGACTTTTACCCTCGAAAATTATCGTGTCGCGCTGACCGATCCTATCTACCGCGATCTTCTGATGCGATCGCTGTGGATTTCCCTCCTCGTCAGCTTCTTTACTGTCGTACTGGCCTATCCGATCGCTTTCTTCATCTCGTTCCATGGCGGCAAGCATAAGGGCCTCTGGCTGTTCCTGATCACCATTCCGTTCTGGACGAGCTATCTCCTGCGGGTGATGTCCTGGAAAGTCATCCTTGGTTATAATGGCGTTCTCAATGCAACGTTGATGGGCCTGGGGATCACCAACGGTCCGTCGGATGCATTCCTGTACAACACCAGTGCAGTCGTGATCACGTTGACCCACGCGTGGGCAACATTCGCGGTGCTGCCGATCTTCGTCTCGCTGGAAAAAATCGACCGCTCGCTTGTCGAGGCGGCGACCGATCTCGGCGATGGGCCATTGCGGCGATTCCTGCGAATTACCTTACCCCTGTCGGCGCCCGGAATCATTTCTGCAACGCTTATTGTGATGATCCCGACTGTCGGCGATTTCGTGACGCCGCGTCTGGTCGGCGGTAAAGATGGTGTGATGATTGCCAATGCGATCCAGGCCCAGTTCGGCAAAGGCGCAAACTGGCCACTTGGCGCAGCGCTTTCGGTAACGACCATGGCCGTGGTGACGGCGATGGCCGCCTCTGTCGTTCTCGTGATCCGCACGGCAGCGAGGCGAATCCGATGAAGATCTTGCGAAACTTTACGCCAAGCTGGCTAAAAACTTACGCATTTCTTTATGTCATCTTCCTCTATCTACCGGTGATTTTCCTGCCGATCTTTTCGGTCAACACATCGGCGACACCCAAATTTCCCCTGAGCGGTTTCACCTTCAAATGGTACGGTGACCTGACCCGCACCACGGCACTGACC
>NZ_JBFUMG010000996.1:0-982 GCF_054049495.1 Phyllobacterium sp. P5_D12
GACGACTCATCGTGGACGTCCTGCGCCAAAATAGACCGCCGTTAGTGGGCTCATGATTCGTCATCCGCCGCTTCTGCTGAGGCATGGCCGACACCCGGCAAGATCATGCGGAATGTGCTTCCCTCACCCCAATCATTTCTTCGGGCCCAGATGCGTCCACCGTGATTGTCTATGATTGCTCGGGAGATAGCCAGACCAACCCCCGATCCATACGGCTTGGTCGTATGTAGGAGGTCAAAAACGTGATCCACGTGGTGAGCCGGTATTGGCTCGCCGGAGTCCTCGATCGCTATCAACACTCCTCCTTGGTCGACCTGATAAGTGCCTACCCGCAGATATCCCGCTCGCCACCGCGTCGCGCGAATAGCGTCGATGCTATTCGCGATCAAATTCGTGAAGACGTGTTCCAGCTGTGCGCGATCCGCCGAAATGAGCTGGAGGCTCTGGCAGAAATCTCTCTCGACCCGGATGCTGGCATCTGCAATTTCGGAAAACATCAGCGACAGGGTGCCATTTGCGATGTCATTGACATTGACCGCTTCACGGTCTGAACGCAGAAGCCACGACGGGTCCCGGAATCGGCTGATGATTTCGCATGTACGCTCCGTGTTGCGGATCAAGAGTCGAAGAGACTTTTGTGCGCGCATGACATCAGCGGGGCCCTTATCCAGCCAGCGTAAGGCAGCTTCCGCGTTGATAAGAACAGCAGAGGCGGATTTATTCACCTCATGAGCCAAGAATGTCGCGCACAGGCGAGCGTCAATCGGCAGGGGATCGTGCATTTGCGTACTCCTCGGATCAACAGCGCACCCTAAAGTGGCCCACTCGATCCAAATGCGGGGAAAGCACTTGTTTCACACACGGAGCAAATGGAACCTCTCACGGCCAATCGACTTTTGACACTCCCATACCCCGCTGCAGACACCACAGTGCTTTCGGATATGGTGGCAGGTGCTGGGAGCTTGTCCGCACCGCCCAGGCT
>NZ_JBFUMG010000997.1:0-981 GCF_054049495.1 Phyllobacterium sp. P5_D12
AATATAAATGTGGCAATCCATAGTAACAAATTATTACGTCCATGTATTATGACACTTTTATATTGAGATCTATAATTCCTGTTTAAAGCAAAACTACTTGTTATATCGATTTGTATTAAGTGTAATTTAATTCGAAATTTGAAATATCGCCAAATATGGTGCGCTGCAGTGAGAATCTCCAAACTAATCCTCTCGGAAGGCACGATTAAAGCTGTCTGAAATTGGGGAAATGAGGTATTCGATCGCTTTGCGCGGCTTGTGCACGATCAGCACCTCGGCCGGCATCCCCGGGTAAAGTTTGATCGTCGGGTTGGACGCCAGCGATTGAGCGGCGATTTCCGCACGCGCCACGAAGTACGCCGTATCGGTCTTTTCATCGATAATCTGATCCGCGGCAACGTAAGTGACCTTACCGTCGAGCGGCGACAGAGAACGCTGGTTATAGGCTGTCAGGCGAACCTGCACCGGCGAACTGACAATCACGCTGTCGATGTCGCGCGGGCTGATTTTCATTTCGACAACCAGCGGTTCATTTTCCGGTACGATATCGAGTATGGCTTCGCCAGCGGCCACCACACCGCCAGGTGTCCGCAAGCGAATATTGGCGACTATGCCGGCCTGCGGCGAGCGTATTTCGACACGGCGCATGACGTCTTTGGCCGCCACAATACGCTCTTCCGTGTCGGCGAGATCAACCTGGCTCGTAGTGATTTCTCCGGCGATCTCCGACTGCAGATCGCTTTCAATACCTATGAGGGAAAATTCCGCGCCTGCCTTTGCCTGCTCGGCCTTGGCTTTGTCACCCGCATACTCACCGCGGGTCCCCGCGAGTTCGCTCAATCTGGTGTCGATTTCGGTCAACTTCGACTTCTGGGCAAAGCCTTTTTTAACAAGCCCTGCGATCGCGTCCCGTTGTTCATTGATCAACTCGATCTGCCGGTCTGTCGCTGCTATCTGCGCATCGGACGATTTCGCTTGCTC
>NZ_JBFUMG010000998.1:0-979 GCF_054049495.1 Phyllobacterium sp. P5_D12
GTCTGGAATGATCGGGGATCTGGGCGGTTGCTTTGGTACGGAGCCGCCCAGGTTCTTTTAGTAAGCGTATTCGCTTACTGTGTCACGTTAACTGTTAAAAAGTTTCCACACGTTTGAGTGTCAGGCCGCTTCCTGCAGACTGTTCATTCTCAGGGTGAGGCTGGAACACGTACAAGTCGCCGTATGCGTCCAAGAACACTCTAGCGCCGGCAAGATTGCGGCCAGTGCGAGATGCTGCTGTTTGCAGGCCGTTGGTTGAGCTCAACTTAATCGTATGAGTCGGCACGTCGCCTTCCTCACAATCGTTAAATTGAAGACCGACTCGATAGCCACCCTCATCAGCGGCCTTGACGGAAAGGATTGTCACATCGCGACGGACTGCAGGCTCTTCTTCATAATACCCAAGGATACGCTGGCCTATCCGCTTTATAACAATCTCAGCCCCAACAAGATGGCTTGGATCCTTGGCGTCGATATCGAGGGTCAATGCGTCTGACAGGAGGTTCAGTCTACGCAGACCGTCCTCCGCCTCTTCGGGGTTCGTTGAGGAGATGAAGAATATGTCGTCCAACTCTTCGTCATCGTCCATCGTGGACTTGCCCTCATTCTCCGTATCGAGTTCTGCATGCGTGATTGTTGCCATCGCATATTCTTCTCTTAAGGGTGCGGAAACCGCACTGGCCCCAAGGCCAGAGTGCCAGTTTTTCGCAACCGTACTAGGTGTACTGTTAGTACACCAGTAGGTTTGGGTACCTGAATTCCGGTACGCTGGATTACCTAGTGTATCGGTCGGCACCCCTACTAACTCTCGTAGTGGGGTGGAATTCCGGTACACTATCTTATTTTCTGTAGTGGTGTGGTCGGCCGGTACACTAGCTTTTTTCTTGCTTTTGAATTTTTTGGCTCTGGTGCGATCTGCCTTGGCACCTTTTACTCGCTCAGAAACCTGGCGGACCCAATCGAAATTGAGATCGTATTC
>NZ_JBFUMG010000999.1:0-977 GCF_054049495.1 Phyllobacterium sp. P5_D12
TTCCACCACCTTGTCGAACGGCATGCCGACGCTCAGGAGTTTAGACATCGTGGTGCCGAGGTCCCACACTGCGAAGTTCAAGCTGCGCAGATGAATATCGGTGGAGATCGAAAATGGTAGAAGTCCGCGCTGGATCGCGACTTCCGCCACACGGAACGAGAACGATGCGCCGCCGTGACCGATGTCGAGACGTATCCCCTCACCTGCACAACGCGCCGCCAGTTCGAACAGATCATCGTCCTCGATGATGCTGCTACCGACCTTGCCGTTGAAGCAGTGTGTGATGATGTCTCCCGGGCCGAGGATTTCAAGGACCTCGTCATAGAGCGCCGGCGGTTCGCCAACATGCACCATCATCGGGATTTTCAGTATCTTGGCGAGCTTCTTGCCGACTTTAACCGGAGTGACACCCCAGGAGCCCGTGATCACATGACTGGCACGCACCTTCAGTCCGACAATATGATCGCGGTTTTCATTGACGCAGGCAACAGTTCGATCGATGTCGATCGACTTGATGTCGCTGAGTTCGCTGACCCGGTTGCAGGCTACCAGCCCGATTGAGCCGAGGTTCAGAAACGCCTTGATACGTTCACGTGCCGGATCAATGATGTATTCGCGAAATCCATGGAAATTGGCTTCACCCGCCGAGCCCGCATCAACGATGGTGGTGACACCCCGCTCGGCGCCGCATAGTTGCGGACGCACCGAAATATCCGTGCCGCCATGCCAGATATGCGTGTGTAGATCGACCCAGCCCGGGGAAATCCATGCGCCCTTGCCGTCGACACGGCGCACATCGCCGTGAACATTCAGCGAAGGACCAAACTCGGCAATCTTGCCGTCAGCATCGATCAGGATGTCGATGCTGGACGAAGGCGTGTTCGGTCCGAACGAAACCGGTTTGACATTGGTCAGCAGCAAACGCCCTTCCATTGGAGAACCGGCGGTTGCAGAAGATGCAGGCATGATCAAAGATC
>NZ_JBFUMG010001000.1:0-974 GCF_054049495.1 Phyllobacterium sp. P5_D12
ACCCCATTTGCGGCTGCCAGTATCCATATAGAATGCAAAAAAAGTATCCCAGATTTCCTGGGTGAGCTGGCCGCCAGTCAGCCGATCGACGCTGATGTCGTCGGCGAGTGCCTCGCGTCGTTCCTTCTTCAGTGCCTTGCGTTTCCGCGAGGCAAGCGTTTCCAGGAAATCGTCATAGGTGGAATAGCCTTCATTGAAGAAATGGAACTGCTGGTCGATGCGATGCAGGAAATCCGCATCTGTGAAGGCAGGCAGATCGGTTTCAGTGACGAAGGTGGAATGGGCTGACGAAACGCCGAGTTGAATGGTGAGCTGGCGCAGACCATTGGCGAGAGCCGCCCGAACCGCATCGCCATCCTGATCGCGCCGAACCAGCAAACGCGGCCCCGTCGCCGGAGTGAAGGGGATGCTCGCCTGCAATTTCGGATAGTAGCGCCCGCCCGCCCGCTCGAACGCATCGGCCCAGCCGTGATCGAAGACGTACTCACCCTGGCTGTGGCTCTTCAGATAGCAGGGGACGGCACCGATCAGTGCGCCACAGTCGTCTTCCAGACGTAGAAACTGCGGCAGCCAGCCGGCTTTGCGCGCGACGCAACCGGAATCTTCGAGTGCAGACAAGAAGGCATGCGACAGGAAAGGATTGTAATCGGGCGCATCGCGCGATGTCCCGGAAAGCTCGGACCACTCCGTTTGTGTGAACGCGCCAATGCCATCGCAGACGCGCAAGGTGAAATCGCCTCGATCCAGATTTGGCATTTTTGAAATAAGCTTCCTGACTCCGGACAGTGTTTAGCGATAGACCTCGCGCCGGTGGCCGATTTCCACAACCAACACTATTAGCCGATGATCCTGCAGGTCACATAGGATGCGATAGTCGCCAATGCGATACCGCCAGTAATTTCCAAGCTCCGAACCTTGAAGTGCTTTTCCAGTTTGGCGAGGATCAGGTTCTAACCGCGGAGGAATTCTGGCGT
>NZ_JBFUMG010001001.1:0-973 GCF_054049495.1 Phyllobacterium sp. P5_D12
CTTCATGACCAATCCAAGTGGATAGGCCTTTGTTGCATCTTCAGCCTTGGTTTTTACCAGCTCGAGTTTGGACCCTTGGCTGTTTCTTGAGCCAGGTTCAAGATCAGAATTAGAGTCGGGTTTTGAATTCTGTTGCTGCGGTTCATTTTGAGACTCATTGGCGCTCATATTTTCTTTATTTATGTGTTTTTCCAGCAGGATAACGACTTCGTCATGCAGCGTCGCCAGATCGCTCAGGATTGGCTCCAGGGCGGAAAGTATCGCCTGACGCGGGATTGCCTCAACAAGCGCCCGGAAACGCTCCCAGATCGTTCCCCAGTCGCCGGCAACGTCTTCCTCGACGGCAACCTCGATGAGCTTGGCGATATCGCGCCTGTGGAGCGTGATGCGCTCGCGGACGAGCTTGAGGGCCATGGACGCCGCGCGCACGCTCTCGGCGGCCTGCTGCAGCTCCTCTGCGCGTGCCAGCAACGGTGCTAGGGAGAAGCCGAACGCGTCGGTGATCTCCCCTCCCCTGCCCTTCCTTGAATAGCGTTTGCCGTTTGGGCTGTCCTTGCGCGTGATCAGGCCGCATTCCAGCAGCGCCGCGAGATGCCGGCGCAATGTGGCATTGGCCATGCCGTGGGCACGCATCGAAAGCTGAACGTTGGAGGGAAAGACCACCAGGCCGTTTGCTTCCGACAGTTCGCTATCCGGCAGGAACGACAGCAACGCATTAAGCACCGCCAGGGCGCGGTCGCCCACACCGACGACTTCCTTGCCTTCACACAGCCAGCGATAGACTTGCCACTTGTCGGCCGTCTTGCCTTCATTGATCTCCTGCGCTTGTGTTTGCGCTTTCAAATGGGCAAGCGTCATCGCCCGGCCCCCGAAAGGGGTCGTTATGAGATTTCCAATCATCTCCATTCACCTTTTCAAAAAGGCAAAAGAATTCCGCTCGCCAAAACGACGCCAATAACTCTTGACACTGATT
>NZ_JBFUMG010001002.1:0-973 GCF_054049495.1 Phyllobacterium sp. P5_D12
CATCAAGATCGACGTCAGCGACGGCGAGCGCCATGCCGCGAGGCGTGTCGAAAAGCGTTGTCAAACCACGAACGGTCAGGCCAAGACCAGTGCCGATTCCCACACTCATCGGCGTACCCTCATAAGCTGTGCCAGCCCGTCGCCGAGGAGACTGAAACCAAGACCGGTGATGACAATGGCAATGCCGGGAAAGACAGAAATCCACCAGGCGGTGCTCATGAAATTCTTGCCATCGGCGATCTGCACGCCCCATTCGGCAGCGGGCGGTTGGGCACCAAGACCGAGGTACCCAAGACTTGATCCCAAAAGGATCGCCAGCGCCATATCCGTCATCCAGTAGACTATCGCGGGTGTAATTGCATTGGGCAGGAGATGGCGAAAGACAATCCGCATCGGCGTATATCCCATGACCCGTCCAGCATCGRCATAGTCGAGACGTTTCTGAACCTTGACCTCGGCCGCGACGAGACGGGCATAGAATACCCAACCGACAATGCCGACGGCAACGTACATGTTGCCGAGGCCAGGCCCCAGAACCGAGACGATCGCGATCACCAGAACAAGAAACGGGAATGTGATGACAGCATCGACGACGCGGCCGAAAATAGCTTCCGCCAAACCGCCCGCATAGCCGACATAAGCGCCTACAATCGTTCCGAAGATGAACGGCCCGACTGTAGCGAACACGGCGATCTGCATATCGATCGTATAGGCATGGATCACACGGGACAGGACATCGCGACCAAAACTGTCGGTTCCGAACGGATGCGCCAATGTCGGCCCCTTCAGCAGCGCTTTATAGTCGAACGCAATGGGATCATACGGAGCAAACAGCGCTGGAAAGAATGCGATAAGCAAACTCACACCAATGATTATCGCGCCGGAAATCAACGTACGTGGCAATGCAAGCCGCCGGAATCTTGGGTACAGCCCAATTTTCTCAACAGCGACGCTCATCGGGCAACCCGAGGGT